>JAZGFZ010000311.1:0-4463 GCA_036480015.1 Algisphaera sp.
CCACTGCCGGTGCTTAAGGTCGCCCCCAAGTCTTCGATGGCCTCCGCCAATTCATGGGCTGAGTGTTTTTGCGTACCGCGCATAAGCATGGCATAAGCGGCATACGTCAACCCCTCACGCCCTTCAGAATCTGCCAACAAACCACCCAGCGAATACAACTGCATCGACACCGCAGGCACGTTGGTGCTGCGCTGCACCACCACCGTCAGGCCATTGCCAAGCGTGCGCACTTCGGGGGCCTCCACCACCGCAGGCAAAGACACCGCGCCTTGCTGATTTACATTCAATGCCAAAAGCTGCAAAAGCCGCTGATTGTCAAGGTTAATTCGCTCACGGCCGGGGCCATCGATAGCATTGCTTGCATTTGCAGCAGGCCGCGTGGGAACCTGCACCGCATCATCCGCACCTGCGGGGCGAAGCACCACACGCGACGCATGGTCTGGATTCAAAAGCGCTCCCGCCGCCACCATCAAATCATTCGACGTGAGCTCTTGCACCGCTTTGGCATAACGCGCGTGATAATCCGGATCGGCCGTGGCAATAATGTCACTGGCCAATTCACCCGCTCGCCCCGCCGCGGTTTGCCCCGACATCGCCGCTGCGGCCAACACCCGGCGTTTCACACGAGCCAACTCGGCCTCAGTCACCGGTTCAACACGCAAACGGTCCAACTGAGCCGCCACCGCATCGCGCACCACTTGGGCATGGGCCGGATCGGCCAACTCATAATCAATTCCAAAAAAGCCCGGCCCCCAATGAGCTGAATAATTAAACGCATCAATGGTGGTCACCCGCTGCTGCTGATCGCGTAATTCGCGTACCAACCGCGACGATTCGCCGCCACCCAACACCGCCGCCAGCAAGTCCAATGCAAAATCATGTTCGGCCCCCAACTTCACACCAGGCCACATCAACCGCTCACGCGGCCGCGCTACGGTGGCGACGCCTTCCACCACGGCGGGCACCGCTTCTTCCGATGCAGGAAATGACAACTCAGGCAATTCCACCGCAGGCACATCGGCCCAACGTGATGCCATTCGTTCAATCGTGGTGTACGGATCCACATCACCCACCACCACCATCACCATGTTGTTGGGCACATACATACGCTTGTAAAACGCATAAATCTGATCACGCGTCACCGTCAAAAACTCATCGAGATACCCAATGGTGGGGTGTGCCCCGGGATGCTCCGGCTGCTGTGCAAAACGGGCTTGCTGGGTCAACTTCCAAAAAATACGGCTGGGCTCGCCTTGGCCCATCGAAAACTCACTTTGAATCACATCACGTTCGCGGGCGTATTCTTCGTCGGTGATGACACTGTTCTGCATCCAATCCGACAGCAAATCGATGGCCGTTTCTGAATGCTCTGCCGTGGTGTTAATGTAATAACGCACCGTATCCAACGACGTCGCCGCATTCGTGCCTGCACCAATGCGTCCCAGCATGGCCGTCGATTCCGACTCAGGCCGCGTGGTGGTGCTGCCCCCTGAAATCAAATGTTCCAAAAAGTGCGACAACCCCGCACCCACATGTTCTTGCTCATAAAGTGAACCGGTTTTAATCCACACCTGAGCCGACACCACCGGTGCAGTGCGCAATGACTGAGCCACCAAAATCATGCGGTTGGGCAAGCGAGCAATCACACGATCGGCCCGTTCCTCCAACACTTCATAACCCCCTGCAGAGATAATCGCCGAGGATTTCGACCGGGCGTCGGCAGAACGCGTCTCCGAAGAAAAGGCCTCGGTCGCCGCAGGCGTTGAATCAGGCAAGGTCACAGGCTTATCTCGGCAGGCAGGAATCGACAAAAACAACAGAAGACCCAGTACACGCAGGGGCAACGTCAGAGGCATCGAAAAAACAAAAGAGCGGGCAAGCATCATAGCGCAGCTCGGCAAAGGAACAAATCTCAAAATAAACGGCTGAAACAGCCACCACTACGCTTATCGGCCACTGAAGACCGCACGCCCCACCCAAGCCCATTGACAGCAGTCCCATGCCCACCGACAATCCCGCCCGGCATGTTTTGTTGCCACAAAACGCCACCGTAGCTCAGTGGTAGAGCAGAGCTTTCGTAAAGCTCAGGTCGCTGGTTCAAATCCAGTCGGTGGCTTTAGGAAGATGTGGTTTTTAGCGTCCTATCCACTAAAAAAAAACTTCACTCAAGCCCGCATCGACTTTTCCGATATAAAGGCAATGGAAATTGGGATGCATAGGCACTTTTGCCCTATTGCGCATCCCACTGTTTGCCACCTTAGCTCAGTTGGTAGAGCAGCGGTTTTGTAAACCGCAGGTCGTCGGTTCGAGCCCGACAGGTGGCTTTGGCGGGGCAATCTCCCGCCCCCCCAAAAAAAACAAGACCCCAAAAGTGGCCTCCGGGCCGACAACAAGCCCCTTGGCCCCCCACCGCGCGGCAACCCACATGGGCTTGCCTCCACTGTTCACGTCGCGTAAACTGGGCGATTCGCCCCCCTCCCAACCCAACGCCCAACGAAAGCCGCCCGCGATGAGCGAATCTGATGTTTTGCCTCCTTCTGAGTTCCGCGACACCGCCACCGCGCGTAAATACTTCGATGCTGGCTGGGAAGCCGAGCAAGCAGGCGACCGCGTCACCGCCGTCGAACAATACGAAGCGGCCTACACCGCCGACCCTGACGACACCGAAAACGGCTTTCGCTTGGCCTACAACCTCGACCTCATGGGCGAAGAAGACCAAGCCCTGCACCTCTACGAAGAGTGCGCCAAAATCCCCAACCCGTCGCTCAACGTGCTTGTCAACTTGGCCGTGGCCTACGAAGACCGTGGCAAATACCCTCAAGCCGAGCGCTGCATACGACAAGTCCTGGCCACCGACCCCAACCACCCCCGCGCCAGGCTTTACCTCAAAGACATTCTCGCCTCGCGAGCCATGCTGATCGACGACGATCAAGAGCGAAAACAAGAAAAGCACTCTGCACTTCTCGACACCCCCGTCACCGACTTCGAAATGACGGTTCGCACCCGCAATGCCCTGCGAAAAATGAACATTCGCACCTTGGGCGACCTGCTCAGAGTCACCGAGTCGGAACTTCGCAGCTTCAAAAACTTTGGTGATGCCAGCCTTGAAGAAATCAAAACCACGCTGGCTCAAAAAGGCCTGCGTTTAGGCCAAAACGTTGAAAACCATCAGGCCCAAGTCAAGCAAGAGGTTTACGACCAAATCAAGAGCGATGCAGGCGAAAACGATGTTTCGCTCGACAAGTCCGTGGGCGAGTTAAATCTCAGCGTCCGAGCACGTAAGGCCTTGGCATTGCTGGGCGTCACCTCCATTGGCGACTTGGTCATGAAGACCGAAGCCGAACTCATGGGCGTGAAAAACTTTGGCATGACGTCACTGGTTGAAATTCGCAATGGCCTGGCTGAAGTGGGCCTAAGCCTACGCACCCTCGACGCTTAGCATCTCACGTGTTTTCTTCGCCAAGGACTTACTTAGCGAAATAACCAACGATTTTAGAGACGCCTGCCTTCCGTTTTTTCGGAAGTCAGGCGTTTTTCTTTCAAACCCCATCTCGCCCGACACCTTCACTTGCCTCTTGGCCCTCAACAAAAACAACTCACAATGCTGCGGAATCAGTGGGTCTCGGATACCATGGGCGGTTCGCCGCAGTCGATCTGCGACGCCCCAAACGGGGGGACCCAACCAGACCACGACCACGAGGCCCATGTGAGCAAGAGTAAAGTTTTAATCGCCGTTTCGTCGCCTTGGGCGAGTGAAAAACTGGCTGCCCCCATCGCCGACCTTGTCGCCCGGCTTGACGCTGAGGCCTTGGTGACACATGTCACCACCATGCAAGATGAAGACGAAAGCGAAAGCGACGCCAACATCCGTGGTGAACAAACCTTGGCACTGCTGGTCAGCCAACTACGCGACGCCGGCCTAGATGCCGAAGGCGTCATGCTGTTTAGCGACGACACCGCCAAAGCCATTTTAAATACCGCCCACGCCCGCGAATGCACCATGATTATCTTGGGCCTCACAGGCAAAGGCGTTCTAAAACGACTCATCGCCGGTGACGTTCCCGCAACCATCATTCGCCAAGCCGATATGCCCGTGCTGCTGTGCCCCGCCAATTGGACCGGGACGATTTAATCACTAGTGCACCGTAACCCTTTCACCGTTTTGAGCGAGGAAGCATCGCGGAGAAGCTTTACGCCAAGACACCAAGAAAGGCAGGGGGTGGAATCCGATGATTCCTTAGCTTTTCGCTCAGCCCCCGTTTTTTCAAACGCCTTTGCTTGAAGAAAAGATTGCGAGGCGTCTCGATTGTCTTACGTGTTACTTCAAAAAACGGCGAACGGTTATCGCAATTCAAACAAAGGGGTCTTCCGCGATCTTACGTGGCTTTCCCGTCTTCCTTGGCGTCTTGGCGTCTTGGCGTCTTGGCGTCTTGGCGTAAAATCGCTTGCCAGAGACGACTTGC
>JAZGFZ010000312.1:0-4393 GCA_036480015.1 Algisphaera sp.
GCCGCCACCAGCGTGGCGGTGGTGGGTTGGTTTGTCAATCTTTTTGCGCCCCTTGCATCACTTGCCGTCACATGGCTGCTTCTTATTTTGCTTTATCTATTGCTGCCCAACGCCCGCGTAAAACTTCACTCGGCCATCGCCGGTGCGTTTGTGGGCGCGGTGTTGTGGGAGTTAAGCAAGCTGGGCTTTGGCTACTACGTCACCAAAGCCGTGGGCTACTCGGCCTTGTATGGCTCGCTGGGGTTGGTGCCTTTGTTTTTGCTGTGGCTTTATCTCACGTGGTTGGCCATTTTATTTGGGCTTGAAGTCAGCTATGTGGTGCAAACCGTGCGACACAGCCACTATTTGCGAAACCACGAACCACTTGTTCCTGAAACCTCGGTGGTGGACCCTGCATGGGCGGTGCCAGTGGCCGCTGCAGTGGCCACCGCCTTTGACGCAGGCCAACCCCTTACCGCAGAAACCATCACCGAAGATCTCGAATTACCTGGCCGAGCCGTTCTGGACTTTGTGGCCGCCCTCACCCGCGATGGCGTGCTGCGTCCTTTGGGCGATGACGACGAAGAAGATGGCCCCGCGCCACTCACCTTGGGCCGCCCGGCCGAACAAATCCACTTGGCCGACCTATTAAAAACCGGCTACACCGCCAGCCACACCCTTAACCGCGACACCCGTTCGCCTTTGCTCACCGCGCTGCGACAAGCCGCGGTAAAGGCCGCCGGACAACGAACGTTACGTGATTTATTGGATGAGAATGAGGGGACAGAAGGAGCTGAGGGGGAAAGGGGCTGGGGGAAAAAGCAATTCAAAACCCAGCCCCCAAACCAACCTCACTCCCTATAACACCCCAAACCCCACACCGATTAGAATGTCCGCCATGCGCCACCCTCGCCCCGCCATCGCTCTACTTGTCTTCGCTGCCCTGCTTGCAGGCTGCGGCACCACGGGGCCACGCATTGGCGGGCGGCGCCAAGTGAGCAAGCATCTTTTAGACGCCCGCAAGTTTCGTGAATTACAGCAAGACGACTCTGCCTTGGCCGCACTTTCACTGGCCATTGAAGACAACCCCAAGCTCACCGAAGCCTACATGGGCATGGGCGACATCTACCGCGAACGCGAAGACTACGACCAAGCCTTGACCCGTTATGAAACCGCTGCCAGCCTTGAACCTTTCAACTACACCGCCCAATACAACCGCGGGCTCATGCTGCAACTCACCAGTCAATTCAAAGATTCCATCAAGGCGTACCTTAAAGCACTGTCCATTGCGCCCGACTCCTTCGACGCCAACCGCGACATTGCCTCGGCCTACCTACAACTGGGCGACCCCGAAGCCTCGCTGCCCTATGCCCTGCGTGCCACCGAAATCAACCCCGACTCGCAACCTGCGTGGGGCAATCTTGCGGCCACTTACTCGCTCATGGGTCACTTTGAAAACGCCATCGACGCCTATCGCACCACCAATGAATTGGGTGAACTGGCCGACGAAGTGTTGCTCGGCTTGGCCGACGCGCACATTCGCTTGGGCAACTTTCCTCGGGCCATTAACACACTCAACTCTTTAATTGCCACCAGCCCGTCGGCCACCGCCCACGAACGCTTGGGATTTGCACTTTTTAAAACCCGCCACTACGAAGACGCCTTAGCGCAATTTGAACAAGGCCTTCAATACGACACCGAAGATCTGGCCTCACTCAACGGCGCAGGGGCTTGCTACATCACTCTGTACCTCGAAGGCGAGCGAGAAAACGTATCCCACCGCGACGAAGCTCTCAAGCACTGGCGTCGAAGCATTCAAATGGGCCCCCACCAAAATCGCATCATCGACTTGCTCTCACGCTATTCAAGGGTGTAGAGACGCGATACGGACCCCAACCACTTAACCCTCATGCCCGTCTTGCTAATTGCTAACCCCTAACAGCTAACTGCTAATCCCAATTGCTCTCCCCACCTCTCTCCCATTGGCAAGCGGCTGCCGCCAACACCGATTTACTTGCCCAGGCATCGCTCGCCAAGCCCGGCAACATCAATGCCATTGCACGTCTGCGGCGCAACCATGCCCATGAACATGTTGCCGTCGCACTCGACCTCACCCGCGCCCGCGACAAAGCCCAAATCAAATTTCCTGCGTGTGCCAACACCCTCATGGCCGACCCTGCTGGGGTTGAACAAGCGTCTTCATACGCGGTGGCAACACACAAAGCCCAACGGTTCATCAAACACAAACGCGCTCAAGTGATTGACCTGTGCTGCGGCATCGGTGGCGACACCATGGCCCTGCATCATGCCGGACTTAACACCATTGCTGTGGATCACGATCCTGTGCGAGCGTGGATGGCAAACCAAAACGCAAACGCCCCGGCCGTGGTCGCCGACGCCGCAACGTGGCACAGCCCCAGCGCTGCACTTCATATCGACCCCGCCCGCCGCACCCACGCGGGTCGCACCCACCGCTTGGCCGACACCCTGCCCGCGCCCGACGTGGTCTCCCAACTGATCGCTCGCCACGCGCAAGAAGGTGTGGCCGTCAAACTAAGCCCCGCCATCGATCGCACCGAATTGGCCGAACAATTGCCACCCGGCGAGTTGGAATTCATCAGCGAATCAGGCCGCTTGGTGCAAGCCGTGCTGTGGACCGGCGGCCTTACCACCGCCCCCCCCGGCGTGCGCCGCGCCACGCGCATCACCGCCAACGCCGCCGTGCATTCACTTCATGGTGTGGCCGACCAACCCGCATGGAGCGAGCCCAAACAATTTCTTTTCACCGTCGACCCCGGCCTCGAGCGCGCAAGCCTCATGCACCTGATCGGCCTTCCCGCCATTCATCCCAAACTCGGCCTACTCACCGCCGACGACGACCCTCAATCACCTTGGCTCACCGGATTCGAACTGCTCGAACAAATGCCCTGGCGCGAGAAAAAAGTGCGCCGCACACTGGCCGCCCTGGACGCCGGCGTGGTCGAAGTCAAAACACGCGGAAAGGCCGTGGACCCCGATCAAGCTCAACGAGCCCTACGCGGCACCGGAAAAACACCGTTCACTGTTTTCGTTTTGCGATGGGATCGACAGGTGGTGGCCTTGATTACCCGACGTTTATTGGACGCCAAGCTCTAAAAAACACGGTGAGCGTCGCTCATCTCGCTGTGCTTGAAAGTCTAAGAAATACCGCGCAAAAAATGCGCCAGCCCGCTGTTCTTTTCATCCAATATCAAATACAATGGTTCATGAGGATGGCCGCTGGCCACCCCCATTTTTTTGCGGGAAAGAGTAAAACCATGCCAACCACCCCCTCCATCGTTCGCCTCGCTGCTGCGGCCTGCCTCATCGCCCCGGCACTCACTGCGTCTGCCGGCTCCATTAACTTGGACCACGCCACCACCGGTGCTTATGCCGGGCCCTTCACCAACGCCGACTTTCTGGAAACACAAGCCAGCGCCCGCATGGAAGACCCAAGCTTCGTATCAGAACACTTGGCCGATGACGCCAACATGGCTCTCGCCAGCGATGGCGGCGTACACATTCTCGATGCCAACCCCCTTGGCATGAGCATCAGCAACATCGACGCCCGCACCATTAGCGCCGAGCGAATCGACATCTCGGGCACCAGCCGCCACCATGGCGATGGATCTGACACGCTCCACACCGTCGCCTTCGACATTCAATCCACCGGCGGCACATTCAGCGTCAAAAGCCACGACCCCAACGGTTCGTTCGACATGGCAATGATCAAGAGCCTTAAAATTTACGACGCCACTGGCGCCGAAGTGGCTTTCGACAATGTCGCCACGCCAGACGCTTACGGCCTACCCACCATCAGCACCACCCTCGCAGCAGGCAACTACACCGCCATGCTGTCGGCGGATGCCAGCGCTGCAGTTGGCGACGACCACTTCGCCTTCTCAGCCACCACCGCCCCCAGCCCTTCGGCAGTCGCCGCGGGACTTCTGGGCCTGATCGGCTTGGCCGGTCGCCGTCGTCGCAATGCGTAAACGAACTCGCTGCAAACCAGCTGCCAATACACGGCTTCGACGACACCACAACCTCACCCCCTCCTTACCGGTCGACCCTCACGGGCCGGCCGGTTTTCATAGCTACGGGGGCTACGGAGGGTTTGAGTCTGTCGGGTGTTGCGAGCTGCTGCGGCAACATCTCGCGGCGTCGATCGGGTCGCGGGGCCCTTTTAGGGCCGACGCTCACCGAGCTCCTTGCGAGATGTCGCCTCGCAACGCTCGCAACACCCGACAGACTCAAACCCTCCTGCGCGGGATAAAAAAATCACAAACATGAAACCGGCTGCGCAAAAACCTCGCGGCGGCGATCGGTCTGCGGGGCCCTTTTAGGGCCGACGCTTTCCGAGCTCCTTGCGAGATGTCGCCTCGCAAACGCTCGCAAC
>JAZGFZ010000313.1:0-3224 GCA_036480015.1 Algisphaera sp.
TCGCAAAAATTCACAATCCCCCGACGAGCACGTGACCTACTTTTTCGCAGCCAACGGCAAGTTCCTTGCTTCGCCCAACGCCGTGCGACTGCAAGGCTTCGACATTCGTGACCCCTACAGCTACTACGCTAAAATCGAAGTCGCACTTGTGGGCGTGCAAGACCCCGACGACGTGGCCCAAGGCACCACCGCATTTTTAGATGTGTTTTTGCCCGACATCCTCGCCTGCTTGCCCGACTGGGATCAAGTCAAAGCCGGAACGTGGCCCATCGACGACGGTGATAACGACGACGACGACGAGTAAACGGCGCCCATTTATTTCAGCCCCCAAATTTGAGGATTCGCCAACCCCCTCTCCGGGGGCCTTGGGCATGCAGCGGCAAGCCGCACCCGCCCGCCCCGCCTCTCACCCATAAACCACTTCGCGAATGTTGTCGCGGTTGGCTTCGAACCATTCGATGGTGCGTTCGAGGCCTTCTTCGAATCCCACTTGGGCTTCCCAGCCCATGGTTTCTTTGGCTTTGGTGGTGTCTAGGCAGCGGCGGGGTTGGCCGTCGGGCTTGGTGGCGTCCCACTCGATTTTGCCGTCAAACTTGCAGAGTTTGGCCACCAGTTCCACAAGATTTTTAATGGTGATTTCGCTGCCGGTGCCCAAGTTCAACGGGCTGGGGTCGTCCATTTTTTCAGTGGCCACCACAATGCCTTCGGCTGCGTCTTCAACATAAAGAAATTCACGGCTGGCACTGCCCGTGCCCCAGCAGCTCATGCTCGCATCGCCCTTTTCACGGGCTTCGACGCACTTGCGAATCAGCGCGGGAATCACATGGCTGCTGTGCAGGTCAAAATTGTCGTGCGGGCCGTAAAGGTTCACGGGGACCACCACGGCGCTGTTCAGGCCATATTCGCGTTTGTAGCCATCGAGCATGACAAAAAGTGACTTTTTAGCCACACCGTAAGGCGCGTTGGTTTCTTCGGGAAAGCCATTCCAAATGTCTTCTTCGTTAAAAGGAATAGGTGCAAACTTGGGGTAGGCACACACGGTGCCGGTTTGCACAAACTTTTGAATACCGCGTTGGCGACCATGCTCAATCAGGTGCAGGCCCATGGCGGCATTGGCAAAAAAGAACCGCCCCGGATGCTTTTGGTTGGCGCCAATCCCCCCCACTTCAGCGGCCAAGTGAATGACCACGTCGGGCTTGGCATCGTCGTACATGCGCACCACGTCGGCCTCAACGGTGAGGTCGTAATCTTTGCGGCGCGGAACAAAAATCTGCCCATCGGTGACGCCACGCTTTTTAAGCGAGTCGATGACAAAGCGACCCAAAAAGCCTGCTCCGCCGGTGATGGTGATGTTTTTGTTTTGAAGATCGAGCATGTTGGGGTGTGGGGTGTGGGGTGTGGGGTGCGAAAGAGCGACAGGCGCCAGCCCATCGCCGCCTTCGGCGATCAGTGCTGCGTCAATGAAGCAGGCACATCGTGCCCGGCGTCAATCAGGGTTTTCTCGCGGGCGGCCAGCTTCATGTCGGCGTCGGTCATCATGTCGACCAAGCCTTCAAAGCCCACTTTGGGCACCCAACCAAGCTGCTCTTTGGCTTTGGTGGGGTCGCCCCACAGCAGGTCCACTTCGGCAGGACGGTAATAACGCGGGTCAATTTCAACGTAATCGTTGTAGTCCAAGTCAACACGCCCAAAAGCACGTTCGCAAAACTGACGAACGGTGTGGGTTTCACCGGTGGCCACAACATAATCGTCGGGGGTTTCTTGCTGAAGCATCAACCACATTTGCTCAACGTAATCGCCTGCAAAACCCCAGTCGCGTTTGGCGTCAAGGTTGCCCATAAACAGTTTGTCTTGCAAGCCGTGCTTGATACGGCCCACCGCGCGGGTCACTTTGCGGGTGACAAAGGTTTCGCCACGGCGTGGGCTTTCGTGGTTGAACAAAATGCCGCACGAGGCGTGCATGTCGTAACTCTCGCGGTAATTGATGGTGATCCAATGGCCGTAAAGTTTGGCGCAGCCATAGGGTGAGCGCGGGTGAAACGGCGTGGTCTCACTTTGCGGGGCGCTTTCAGGCATGCCGCCAAACATCTCGCTGGTGGAGGCTTGGTAATAACGCACGGCTTGGCCGCTGGCATCTTGAAACTGCCGCACGGCTTCGAGCAGGTGAATCGCACCCACGCCTGTGGCATCGGCGGTGTAAATGGGCTGATCAAAGCTCACTCGCACATGGCTTTGAGCGCCCAAGTTGTAAACCTCGGTGGGCTTGGATTCATTGATGACCTTGAGCAAGCTGTTGGCATCGGTGAGGTCGGCATAATGCAACGTCATCTTTGGTCCCTCGGCATGCGGGTCGCTGTAGATATGGTCGATGCGATCGGTGTTAAACGTACTGGCCCGACGAATAATGCCGTGAACGTCATAGCCCTTGGCAAGCAGGAACTCAGCGAGATAGGAGCCGTCTTGGCCGGTGATGCCAGTGATAAGTGCGCGATTGGGATTCATAATGTCAATAGGTAGGGGTTAAGGTTCGAAGGTAACAGGTGTTACAAAACGGCACGAAAGGGTCAAGGGGGTCAAGTCGGGTCAAGTCGGGTCAAGCAAAGGTCAACAAGAGGGTTTCTGGCAGGATGACAAGACTGGAGCAGTCCAAAATCAAGGACTCAAAGGTAAATATGAGGCCAAAGGGCGTTGGGACAACCCAAATAATCCTCAAATTCAGAACACAATGTTCCGCTAACCGTCATTCTTCGCCGACCGATAATAACCAACTGTGCGCCGAATGCCTTGGGCCAACGGAACACGAGCCTCCCAACCCAGCTCAGCCTTCGAACGCTCGGTGCTCAAACACCGCCGAGGCTGGCCGTCGGGTTGGGTCGTATCCCACTGTATTTCACCTTGAAAGCCCACTTCGGCGGCAATGTGCTTCACCAACTCGGCGATGGGGGTTTCCACCCCAGACCCCAAATTAATGGGCGATGGATCTTCCACCTGCTCGGCACCCGCCAACAGGCCTTCGGCGGCATCGGTGATGTAAAGAAACTCGCGTGACGCCTTGCCCGTGCCCCACACCGTCACGGTGGGCTCGCCACGGTCTTTGGCTTCCACAAATTTGCGCACCAGCGCAGGCATCACATGGGCGGTGGCAAGGTCAAAATTGTCGTGCGGGCCATAAAGGTTTACAGGAATCAACGTACAGCTGTTCAGGCCATATTCACGCTTGTAGC
>JAZGFZ010000314.1:0-17591 GCA_036480015.1 Algisphaera sp.
AGTAGAGCAAGGCACCGCCTTGGTACGCACCGGTTTTGGCCCCACCAAAGTGAGCTTTTCGGGCACGTCAGTCATTCCCATCATGCACCGCCCCGAGTTCATGGACATTTCCGTTAAACGCATCGAAATTTACCGCCACGGCTCTGAAGGTCTTATTTGCAAAGACAACGTGCGAGCCGACATCAAAGTTGCTTTTTTCGTTCGCGTTAACAACGCCTCCGCCGATGTGCTGCAAGTGGCCCAATCCATCGGCTGCCGCCGAGCCTCCGACATTCAATCACTGGTGGAATTGTTTGATTCCAAATTCAGCGAAGCCCTCAAAACCGTGGGCAAAGCCTTTGATTTCACCGAGCTGTACACCGAACGCGAAAAATTCAAAAATGAAATTCTCGCCCACCTGGGCACCGACCTCAACGGGTAACCATTCACAGTTTCACCGAACCGGAAGTGGCGGATCCAACCCCACGGCATGAGCTTTAAGCACCTCGACGAGGTAATCGAACACCGACCGCCCATGCTTACGGCACGTCATCGTCACACTCCACACGCACTCCCACCAACGCCGGCCCTTCTCGCTCCGAGTCCCCTGTGTTACCCGGCGGTGCATCACCACCGGACGCAGTGCACGCTCTGCACTGTTGTTGGTCGGCTCAATCCCCAATCCGGGATCTTCCAAGAACCGGAAGTACGCGCGGCGGTGCTTCCACATCCGCCCGCCCAGCGTCTTGATCTCGGCACGCTTGGGCAGGCGCTGGCACAGCTTCTCGATCTGCCCCTGAGCCGCGCGGCACGCCGCATACTGACCGCGACGCCATGCCCGGAACAGTTTCTTGACCGGCTCCAGCACCTTCGCAGCCCAAGTTCGAATCGTTTTGTCCGTCAAACCTTCTAAAAACAGAAGTTCGCGAATCAGATGCGCCCAACAGTACTGCGACTGGACCCCGTCGTTCTCCCGCTTGTATTTCAAATACGCCGAGAAGAAGTCGCTGCCAATCACCCCCTCAAAGTCTTCGCCAAGCAGGGCATAAAGCTCCGCCGTGCTACGGCTATCGGCAATGCGGAACACCGTGGCTTGTGCACAGGTCGCCACCCAAGTCATCAGCCGCTTGCCATTTTCCTTGTGGCCGGTTTCGTCGATATTGACCACCGACTGACGGCGGACCGTCTGCTTCAAGGCGTCGTACGGCATCGCCAAGCTCTTGGTCATCTGGTCGGTGGCTTTCACCAGATACCCCAGCGAGACCGGCAGATTGAAGGCGTCGCGGTAAAGCGTCTGGATCGCGGAATACGACCCGTGCAGCCCCGACTTAAGGCAAGTGGTCAATGCAAGCATCCGCGGGCCAAAGAGGCCTTGGCCCTTGAGATCGTTCGGGCGCGGGGTGGTGTAAATTCGTCCGGCGACTCGGTTGCGAAAGCGGCTGAAACGGTGCTCGGTGATAGATAGCGGGCATTCGACCAATTCGACCTGCTGTAAGCAGCCATAATTCTCGGGCAACAGCTCCCACACGCCAGGGTCCATGTCGTCGGTGTGCGTAATGACTTCGTCGATGCGGTCGTCTTCAAACGGTTTGCGGACACAGGCCTTGCGCCCCTTTTGCCCGCCACGCTTGCGTTTTTTCTTACGGTCTTTGAATTCCTTCTTCGGCTTTCCAGCGATGATGTCGCTGGAGGGAGGCTTTGAAGAGTTTGAGGAATTCTTCTTCAGCTTGGCGATCTGATCGAGCGCGTCCCTGAGATCAGCCTTGAGTTGGGCGTTCTCGGCTTCGAGCTTTTTTAGGCGTTGGTTAATATCCACACCCACGTTGTAACCGACCTACGCCAAATGCGCAAACCACAAGATGTAGTGGTTGGCTGTGGTGAAAAACCGTGAATGGTTACAAAATTTCGGGGTTCTAGGTCCTTAAACACCCTCTTGCCTTTTTCTAGAATCCCCCTATTTGACTAGCGATGTCCTAATCCCAGACGCTTCCCTGATTTCTACTTATGTCTTGCTAATTGCTAATAGCTATTTTCTATTTACTAACCCCCTCCTGACTTCCCCCCAGCCCCTTCACGCCTTCCGGTTCTTTTGCATCAAACGTTAAGAAAAGCCGACGATGCGGTTGGCGTCTTCAAAAGAGCATATGCCCGCGAGTACCCGCTGGGCGGCGTGGTCGGAGAGGGTTTTGAAGCCTCGGCTGATAAGGCTGTTGCGCAAATCTGCCAAGTTGGGCTTGCCTAAAATCATGTCGCGTAAGACATCGTCGGTGACGAGAAGTTCAAACACGCCCACACGTCCGGCATAGCCCGTGTCGAAGCATTGCTCGCAGCCCACGGGGTCGTGAATGAGAACGGCGTCGTCTTGGTCGGTGAGTCCCAAGGCTTTGCGTTGCTCGTCGGTGGCTTCGACGGTGTGGCTGCATGCGGTGCAAAGCCTGCGAAGCAGACGCTGGGCAAGCACGATGTTAAGTGTGCTGGAAATGAGATAGGGCTCGACGCCCAGGTCAAGCAATCGCAAAATGGTGCTGACGGTGTCGGTGGCATGCAGGGTGCTAAACACCAGGTGGCCGGTGGTGGCGGCTTGCATGGCGGTGACGGCGGTGTCTTGGTCGCGCACTTCGCCCAACACGATGACGTCGGGGTCTTGTCGTAGGCAGGTGCGTAGCAGCACGCCAAAGGTGTGGCCTTCGGCGGTGTCAACGGGAATTTGGGTGACGCCATGAATTTCGTATTCGATGGGGTCTTCAATGGTGATGACGTTGCGGGTGGTGGCGTCGATGTCGCGCAGGGCGGCGTAAAGCGTGGTGGTTTTGCCACTGCCGGTGGGGCCGCAAACCAGCAGCATGCCGGTGGCGCTTTGAGCGATGTCACTTAAGGCGGCTTCGACATTGGCGGGCATGTCCAAGTCTTTGAGTTGCTGGGGACTGGACAGGGGATCGAGCACACGAATAACCATTTTTTGGCCATACATGGCCGGGGCAAAGCTGACGCGGTAGTCGATGTTGCGGTTGGGGGTTTCGAGTGAGAAGTGGCCTTCTTGAATAACGCTTTTACGCGAAATGTCGATGTTGCATAACACCTTGATCATGCTCATGAGGCGGCGGGCTTGATCGGCGGTTAAAGAACAGACTTCGAGCATGGCGCCATCGACCCGCAGGCGGACGGCGGCGATGTTTTGGCGCGGTTCAAGGTGGATGTCTGATGCGGCGCATCGCATGGCCCCGAGGCAAAGCAGTTGAAGGTGGCCCAATGCTTCGTTGGCGTCAGAAAGTTGGGTGCCTGCGGCATGCACGGTTTTGCCGCGTGCGTCGATGAGCGACAGGCGTTCAATGCCAAAACCCGGCTCGCTGCCAATGCGACCCAAGGCGCCCATGTTGCTTGCGCCCCCGCCCATGCTGACGGGTGTGCCCGTGGTGGTGGCGGGCGTGGGTGTGCTGCCGTCGTCTAGCACGATGGCAGCGGACGAGGCGTTGCGATCTTCGTCTTCGTCAACCAGTTCGATGGCGTCCGGGGTGGCGTTGTGGTTTTTGTGGTGGTCTTTTTGCTTGACTTGCTTGACCCGTTCAACTTGCTCAACTTGGTCTTCTTGATCGACCAGTTCAGCCACGTCGTAGATGATGTCGTCATCGCTGATGTTGCTGATGGACGATGTGGCAAGCAAGGTTTCGGCCGACGGGGGTGGGCCTGCGGTACGGGCTCGGGGCACGGCGGGGCGGGCCGCGGTGGTGCCAGGGTGATTCGCCATGGGGGTGGCGTTGGCTGAGGCTTGGGTGAAAAAAAAGCGAACGTAGGTGTTGCCCAGTTGAAACACGCCTGTGTCGATGAGTTTGACGGCTTCGATGGGCTTGCCGAGCACCCGTGTTCCGTTGCGGCTTTTTAAGTCGTGAAGCAGGTAGTCGCCGTTGTATTTCACCACCTCGCAGTGGTGGCGGCTGATAAGCGTGTCATCGGTGATGACTGCGTCGACGTCTTGTCCGCGGCCGAATATGAATTTTTTGCCGGTGAAGGGGTATCGCTTGGTTTGGGTGCGTGTGATGACTTCGATAACCGGCATCTCTTAAGTTTACCTTTGTCGGCGGAAACAAGTCTCTATAAACACGATGTCGCCACGTTTTGACCTGTTTCGAACATTGCGAAGTCTCTTGCTTCAAAGCGATTTTCCCTTCGAAATAGAATTTTCGCCCTTGCAAACCTTGTTGCCATGTGACGTGAAAGAGGCGAGAAGGGCGACGTGTTATCGGCGGTGGGAGGGCGTGGAGGTTTCGGGGGGTTTAAACTCTCGTGATGGAACGGATTTATTTGGACAACAATGCGACGACACGGCCTGATGATGCGGTGTTGGCGGCCGTGGATGTGGCGCAACGAAAATGGTGGGCCAATCCATCGAGTGTGCATCGTTTTGGACAGAAGGTTCGGCAGCAAATGGAGTTGGCGCGGTGCGATGTGGCAACACTCATAGGTGCTGCGCCGCGCGGGATTGTTTTTACGTCGGGCGGAACCGAGGCGAATAACTTGGCACTTGGCGGGGTGTTGCAAGGGGCGTTGCGTCGGGCGGCCGAATCACAAGGCGACCCGCCCACACTAATCACCACGGCCATCGAGCATGCGGCAGTGCGCGAGCCAGGCGAGACATTGGGCTTGGCGGGGGTGGAGGTTGTGAACTTGCCGCTTCATGCCGGGGGCGTGGTGGATCCTGCAGACTTGGCGGCCGTGTTGAAGACGCGTACGGGCGTTGTGTTGGTGAGTGTGCAATGGGCAAACAATGAAACCGGGGTGATTCAACCCATTGAAGCGTTGGCAAAGGGGGTGCATGATGCACGCCAAGAGGCGGCAGGCGCGGGGCGGCGACCCCAGATTTATTTGCACACCGATGCCACCCAAGCGGTGGGAAAAATCAAGGTGGACGTGAAGGCTGTGGGGGTGGACTTACTTAGTTTGGCGGCGCATAAGTTTCATGGGCCCAAAGGTGTGGGCGCGTTGTACGTGGGCCCAGGGGTGCCGCTTGCGGCGGTGCAGCGTGGTGGCCCGCAAGAGCGCGAGCGTCGGGGCGGCACTGAAAATGTGCCGGCGGTGTTGGGCTTGGGGGTGGCGGCCAAGTTGGCCGCCGCGCGGGTGGATGACACCGCAGGCATTCAGGCCGGAAGGGCCTTACGCGATCGATTGGAAGGCCACATTGCGGCGGCGTGTCCGAAGGGGGTGGTGAACAGCGGTTTGGTCGATCGGTTGTGGAACACCAGCAACTTGGGATTTCGCGGCTTGGAGGCCGAAGCTCTTTTGTTGGGGCTGAGCGAACGCGGTGTGTGCGCGTCGGCCGGGGCGGCGTGCAGCAGCGGCAGCTTGGAGCCCTCGCCGGTTTTGCGGGCCATGGGCATCGAAGAAGCTGTGGCCCATGGCAGCATTCGCTTGTCGCTTTCGCAAGAAACCACGCAAGATCAAGTGGATCACGCCGCCGAAGTGCTGATTGCCGTGGTCAAACGGCTTGGCAGGGTGCTGCCGGTGTAGAGGGACATGAGACACTTGTACTAAACTCTCAGCTGACGAAAGCCGTGGACGGCAAACCGTTGAACCCCCTCGTGCCTAGTGCCTCATGCCTAGCGCCTACACCAAGGACTCTCATGCAGCTCATGACCTGGACACTTGGCCGACTTGGCAGCCGCTTTGGACTGCAATTTGAGCCTTATAAGCGGCGTGTCATGCACTCGGGCATGGGGCGGTTTTTGGATCGCCCCTTGGACTTGGCCGTGGGGTTGGTGGAACCTGATGGTCAACAGCGGGTGTTGCCCTTTACCACCGACAACGACCATCACGGGGTGGAGCAGTTTTCAAATTGCGAGCAGTTTGACCGCATGAACTCCATTACGTTTCGCGGTTACAGCGAACGTTATCACCTGCGGTTTGAGATGAATGTGCATAGCGTGTTTTATCCGCAGAACGAGCGGCTGAGCGTGATGCCTGCGTTTTATTTAGAGCTTCGGGTGAGCCCAGAAGAAAACTTTCGCAACACCACGCCAGTGGGGCCTGTGCCCGATGAAGTGGAATTGTTTATTCGTATACGTCGCGGTGACACCAACATTGTTCCCGATGAAAATGGCCGCGGCTTGCGAATGGATTACGAGGTGCCTTTGGAGCCCATCGACCCGTGGGCCCGGCTCGAAGAAGTGGCCGCCCGTGCGGCCGAGGCGCCCGTGGTCACGGCGTACGACCGGCTGGCTTCATTGAATGAAAATGCGGTGCCCGTGCCCACAGGCAACGGGCTCACCCTTAAATTGCCGGTGTCCGAATCCAGCTCGGGCATCAAGTGGCGATTGGTGTGGGCCAGCCATGTGGCCGACCCGGTGCTTCGGGTGCGTCAACATGGCGAGGTGAAGCCGGTGTGGTTTCGTTACACCGAGCATTGGTCAGATGTTGACGCCGTGGTGGACGAAGCGATTCGAACACGCGATGAACGGCTGGCGCTGTCGCGGCGTTTTGAAAAAATGCTGGATCAGGCATCGTTGGATGCCTCGCAACGACACTTAACCAATCACAGTTATCAAAACTTTTTAAGCAACACGTTTTGGTGCACAACGGCAGAGCCCGTGGTGGGACTGACACCTGAGGGCGATGCTCCGTCGCGTAGCCCCAATCGCGAGTGGTTTAGTTCGTGGGATGGTTCGTGTTTTTACCACAGTGCCGTGGATGTGGAATACAACGCCAGCATGTTTTATTTTTCGTTGTGGCCACGGCTGCTTCGGCTGTTAATCGATCAGTGGGCCGAGCGTGTGGCGCCGCACGGCGAGTCGGGCGGGGCGATTGTGCCGCACGACCTGGGCATGGCATGCATTGCCGTGGATCAAGCCTATCCCCATGAAATGCCCGTGGAAGAAAACAGCAATTTCTTGTTGTTGTTGGAGTCTTACGCGCATTGGACTGGCGATGTGTCGCGTGTGACCTTGTTGGCCAACACCATTGACGCGGTTGCCACTTATCTGTTGTGGGCCGATCCCGATGAATCGGGGTTCCCTTCGCGAGGCGTGGCCAATTCGATGGTCGACGCAGGGCCGGCGTTGCAATATGCACGCAAGCAAACCTATTTGGCCGTGAAACGCGTGGCGGCACTTCGGGCTGCCGCCAGCTTGTTGCGTCGAGCCGGAAAAGTAGACGCCGCCCGAGCATGTGATTTACGGGTGGATGCCGACCTTAAGTACATTGAAGACGAGGCGTGGCTGGGCGACCACTATGCGGTGGCAGCAGATAAATCGGCATTGGAATTGGTCGACCCTGAAAGTGGTGAGCCGTTGGCTTTTGAAGAATTGCCCGGGTGGGATGCGTACAGTATTTACACCGGCAATGGTTTGGTGTTGCCCGAGATGATCGGTCGGCCGCCTGTGTTGGATCGCTCGCGGTTAACGACGGATTGTTACCGGGCGAATTTGGAATGCAAGGGACGTTATGGCGATGGGCACACCAGTGACGAGCCGCAAAACTGTCGGATTAGTCAAAACCTGTGGCGCGACATGCTCGCGCGGTATCTCAATTTGGGCGGCCCCAGTTCGGCGCAGGATTACTGGGATTTGCAGGTGATGAGCAACACCCATGCGCAAAGCTTGGGCTACACCGACACCTACATTCACAATCGTTTGCACAATTATCCACGTGGCGTGGTGACGTTGGGTTACTTTTTATCCACCCCACGACTGATGATCGACCGACTCACCGAAGGTGGGACCGGCACGTACATCACCGTGGACCCCGACCGTCACACGCCCCAGCGTTGGCCTTTGCTACCACTGGCCGACTGGCAAGCAGGTAAAATCCCGGTGTGTGTGGTGCACACCGATGGCCGGGTAACGATTGAAGCCCAGACCGACCCGGTGGTGGTTCGAAGTTCAGCAGAAGACCCGAACGCGACAGTGAGCGGGATTGAATTCATTGGTTAGTGCCGAACGTCAAGACGTTAGGCCGCATTTGTCGTGACGCCAAGCCCCAGCCTTTTGCCTCAATTAAAAAGGCGATTTGTCCGCAGATTACGCAGATTGACGCAGATGGGAAAAAGGCAGATGGGATCGCGATTTTTGTCATCGAATTGTTTCAGCGAGTTGTCTCACGCAAAGGCGCAAAGATCGCAAAGTAACACAATCAAAAGGTAGGGTTGGATTTTTAGCTTGGTGTTTGCATTGACTCGATGTGATTTCGAGATTAGGGTTCTTGCGGGTTGGCCTGCCCCCCTTTTATGTGCCGGGGTCTTGTGCTCCAACGAGGAAAATTTAAGAGATACGGCCTTAAGGCGATTTCTTGAAGGATTGGTCGTCGCTATTAGAAAAACACTTCGGTTTTGAAGCCGTGTCGTGCGTCTGTAGTGCGCCCCCGGTTTTCATGCAACACCGAACGCCTTACTCAAGGCGTTTGTTAATCGCATCCAGTCGTTTTTGGTGGATGGCGCGGTTGGGTTCGAGGATGATGAGGGCTTGGATGTGGTATTGGGCGGTTTTTAGGTCGCCGCGTTGCATGGCGAGGGTGGCGGCGTCTTCGCGGAAACCTGCGTTGTAGGGTTCGCAGAGCAGGGCTCGGTTGATGGCGTGTTGGGCTTGGTCGTAGCGTTTGGCGGCGCGGTGAAGATCGGCGAGCTGTTTGCTCCATATGGCGCTGTAGTTTTCGCCGCGATCGAGCATTTGAAGGCTGCCCAGTGCTTCTTGGGGGGTGCCTTGGGCGGCGGCCAGTCGCACCAGGGCTTCGTGGGGCCATGGGTCGACGGGGCGTGCGGCGGCGTAACGGGCAATCCAGCGTTTGACTTCGGCGGACGTGGAGGCGGTTTGGGTGGGGTTGTCTTTTTGCTGATCCATCACACGCTTGGCGACCAGTTTTAACAAGCTGGGATGATGCCCGCCGTGTTCTTTGAGGACGCGTTTGAGTTCATCGAGTGAGGTGCTTTGGCCATTGGCCGCAAGTATTTTTTTGGCGTGGTCGGAGGTTTCGACGTCTCCCAAGCCCCAGCGGTTGACTTCGTCGGTGGCCCATGCTTTGAACAAGGTCATGAAGGCGTCGGGGGTGACATGTAAAACGTCGTGAAGGGCGGCAACATCGGAAACGCCTGCTTGATAGCGGTCAAGTAATTCGACAATGGCGTTGTGTGACCAGTGTTGGGCGATGAATTCGAGCATCCAATCGCTTTGGGCGTAGGCCAAGGGGCGATCGGTGGGGGTTTTGGGGCGAATGAATCCCCAGTTGATTTGGTCGTAATCAAAAAGTCCGGTGATGCTTTCGGTTTGTGGGTTGGGTGGGGGAGACGTTGTGTTGTTGTTGCTTTTGGACAGCGCGATGGCCAGCATTTGGCAGGTGTCATAGGTGCGGCCAGTGGTTTCTTGGCTGACGGCGCAGGCTTCGGTGAACCAGTGGGGAATGCGGTTTTGGGTTTGCGCTAGGGTGACGGTGTGCACAAATTCGTGTCGTAGAACGTTGACCCAGTTGAATGGATCGGCTTGGTCTTTGCCGCGCCTTGGTGGGGTGAGGGCAATGACATCGCCGGTGCAAGCGGCGATGGTGATGAAGTCGGGCATGCCGGTGATGCGCACGGCAAAGTGCGTTTTGTCGGGCATGAGATCGATTTGTGTGCGGTGGGCAGGACGGTGTTTGAAGATGGCGGTGATTTCGTCGTACAAATCTTCGAGAGGCCCGGGCATGTCGCGGGCCAATGCGGCGTCGATGCCGGGGCGGTAGCGAATGAGGAAATGTTTGGTTTCGAGGGTTTCATAGCCATTGAGCATGGCTTGAACCAATTGAAGTTGGTTGTTTGCCCCGCGGTGGTAGGGATCGAGCTTGGTGGCGGCAGACAGTTCGGTTTGCGCGGCAAGAAGGTCGCCCACTTGCACAAGCATTTCCCCCAGCATCATGCGGGGGGCGGGGTCGTTGGGGGCCCGCTCAATGGCGATGCGCAGCAAGCGCTGGGCGGGAACATATTGGCGGTCGCCTGAAAGGTGAGAACCTGCGGTTAAATAAGCATTGGCCGATCCGGGGGCGAGTTGCTCATGGCGTTCTAAGGCGGCGGCCAAGGCGTCGTCGTCGTAGGCGGTGGCGGCGGCGGCGGCGTGCAAGGCTAGAAATTCGCGGTGTTTGGGCATGGCGCCCAAGGCGAGGTTGAGAATGGCATAAGCCCCGGCGGCGTCGCGTTGTCGCAGCCGCGATCGAACATCCAAAGCATCGGCCAAGGGGTGGATGGGATTGATGGTCCGAAGGTGTTGGGAGGCTTCGGCGGCGCCTGTGAAATTAAAATGGTCCACGGCGATGCGGCCCAGTCCATACCACGCTTGGCTTGCGGTGGGATTCAAAGCAAGTGCGGCTTGAAAAGCTTCGGCGGCTTGCTCAATGTTGTCTTTGGTCATCAAAAGTTGACCTTCGGCCACGAGTGCAGGCCAGTGGCCGGGGGCCAATGTTTGGGTGACGCGTGCGAGCAAACGTTGGGCAAGCTCATAGTCTTGTGCGGGGCGACCTTCAAGGCGGGCCAAGGCGGCAATGATTTGTCCGCCTGCGGTGAGTTCGGCGGGGTCGCTGAGTGTTTCGTGTTGGAGTTTTTGACGTAGGGGCGCTAGCTCGGCCACTGCGTCGGCCAGCTTGCCTTGGGCTTCATCGGCGGCGGCTCGCAGCCATGCGGCTTGCATGCGCGGATCGTCGGTGAGTAGCGGCCGCACGTCTTGGGCGTCACCACGGGCCAAGCACGCTTGGGCCCGCAGCAGTGGGTCGGTGGTGTCGGCGGTTAGGCTTGGGTCGTTGAGTTTGAACTGGGCCCATGCCAACGCGGCGGTTTCGGCGGGGGTTTGGGGTTCAACGTTTTCGAGTCGGCCGTGAAAAAGAAGACGTCGCCGAATTTCGGCGTCATTGAGACCCGGCTGGGTGAGAAGCCGCTTGACGAGCGGGTTTTCGGGAACGGGCTCTAAGGTTTTGTGTGGGGTGTCGGCGGGGTCTGTGGACGTGGCCATGTCGACCACCACGGGGGTTTGGGTGTGGGTGGTTTCGCTTGCGTCGTTTGCGTCGTTTGCGTCAAGAATGTCACCGGTTGCGTCAAGCGTTTCGGTGTCGGCAGGGGCGGCATCGGGAGATGCGGCAAAGGTCGCCGGAGCCCATGAAAGAAGCAGAAGCAGGGCCAGCCAGGGGAAGCGTCGGATCATGGATCAATGGTACGCGGGGGGGCTCTACATTGGGCGGAAGTCCGGGATAAACTCTGGCTATGAAAATCAGTCTTGATTGGCTTAATACGTACCTTTCTGCTCCTGTGCATGCCGATGCAGTCGATCCATTGCTCACAGGGCATGGATTTCCCATTGAAGATCGCGTGGCGCTTGAGGGCGGCGACGTGATGTTTGACGTGGAAGTGACCAGCAATCGGGGCGATGTGCTCAGTCATGTGGGGGCGGCGCGGGAAATTGCGGCGGCGCAAGAGGGGGTGACGTTAAAGCGACCTTCAACAGAGTTGCCCGCAGAGGCAGGCCCGGCAGTGCAAGACGCGGTGTCGGTGAAGGTGGCCAATACAAACCATTGCCCGTTGTACACCGCGCGGGTGATTCGTGGGGTTGTGGTGGGGCCCAGTCCTGAATGGATGGTAAAACGGTTAGAAGCGGTGGGGCTGCGTAGTGTGAACAATGTGGTGGATGTGACCAACTTTGTGCTGTTGGAAACCGGCCAGCCGCTGCACACGTTTGATTTGGCCACTTTGGCGGGTGGCGGGGTCACGGTGCGCGATGCGGTGGCGGGCGAGTCGTTCACGGCATTGGATGGCAGCACCCACAAACTCAAGGCAGGTACTTTGGTGATTGCCGATGAGCAAAAGCCTCAAGCTTTGGCGGGGGTGATGGGCGGGGCGGAATCGGCGGTGGGCGACGCCACGGTGGACGTGCTTTTGGAAGCGGGCATTTTTGATCCACTGGCGGTGCGGGCATCGGCACGCGGATACAAAATTGCCAGCGATTCGAGTTTTCGATTTGAACGCGGGGTGGATCCACGCGGGGTTGAAAAGGCAAGTCGGCGGGCGGCGGCATTGATTGTGGAGTTGGCGGGCGGCACGGTGGCCCAAGGCGTGATTCGGGTGGGGGCTCAGGAGGCTCAAGAAGAACCCGAGCCTGCGACGTTAAGCCTGCGGGTTCAACGCACGCAAGCCTTGTTGGGTATGCCGCTGGGGGCCGATGAACAGGCGGCGTATTTGAGCCATCTGGAATTGAATCCGCAGGTGGAAGGTGATGTGATTCATGTGCAGGTGCCAACGTTTCGGTTGGATCTTACACGTGAGGTCGATTTGATTGAAGAAATCGCTCGGCTGCACGGCATGGAAAACATTCCGGTGAACGATAAAATTAAAATTGCAGCGCGGGCGCCGCAAATGTCGGTGCGGGCCAAACGCTGCGCGACCGATGTGCTGGTGGCACGCGGTTTTCATGAAACCATCACCTTTAGTTTTACACGGCCCAAGTGGGCAAAGGCTTTTCTCAACGCGGATGAATCGGCGGTGCGTTTGGCGGGGGATCATAAAAAAGACGAGCCCATGTTGCGTCCTTCGGTGCTGCCGAGTTTGTTGCAATGTCGCAAGGTGAATCAAGATGCCGGCAACGCGGGGGTGCGGTTGTTTGAGTGGGCCTCGACGTGGGTGGCAGGTCAGCAAGAGGGTCAAGAGGGTCAAGACGCCGCACGCGAGACACGAAAGTTGGCCTTGCTCATGGATGCCGAGTCGGGGGCGGCGGGGTTGGAATTGGCCGTGCGAAGCCTGCGAAGCACGTTGGATGAGTTGGTGGCGGCTGTGGGCGGCCCCGAGGCTGCGGCATGGCTTGCCGTGGAGCCTTTGGCCGCAGACACGCCGCAAAGTGAGGCGTTTGCCACAGCCGGTTTGCTTAAAATGCAAGGTCGCATCATTGGCCGCATGGGGTTGGTGAGCGATGTCACACGCGAGCGATTTGGCGTCACCGTGCCGCAAGTGGCCGCTGAACTGGATGCCGCCGCATTGTTGGCGCTTTACCCGCCACGCGGCGGATTGGAACCGCTTCCCAAATATCCCGGCATTGATCGCGACTTGAGTGTGGTGGTCGATGAAACCGTGGGCTGGCATGATATTCAACGCGGCGTAGAAACCGCATTGCCCGAGATGTTGGTGAGCGTCACGCTAGAAGATGTGTATCGCGGAAAGCCCATTGCCAAAGGGCAAAAAAGCGTGAGCTTGCGATTGCGTTTTCGCGATCCTGCCGCCACGCTACGCCATGAACAAGTGGACCCTCAGGTGGCCGCCGTGGTGGCGTCATTGAAGAAAGCCGTGGGGGCTGAATTGCGGGGGTGAGTTTTTTCGTTTGAAACGGGTGGGTGTTTTGTCCACAGATGCCCCTCCCGTCATTCCCGCGCAGGCGGGAATGACAAAGGACGAGCAATCGTTTGCGGTTTTTCTTTGTGGTGCTTGTTTTCTTTGTTGCTGTGATATTAGGACAGCATGTCGTCGGGGATGGATTCGAATTGGGTGAGGCTTTCGAAGCTTTGGCGTTTGCGGATGACGTGGGTGTTGCCGTTGTGCAGCATGACTTCGGCGGCAAGGCGGCGGGAGTTGTAGTTGCTGCTCATGGCCATGCCGTAGGCGCCAGCGTCGTGCAGCACTAAAAAGTCACCGGGTTGGGCGGCGGGCAGGCGGCGGGTGGTGACGAATCCACCTTCTTCTTGGGTGAATACGTCGCAGCTTTCGCATAGGGGCCCGGCGACGATGACGTATTGGTCTTGGTTGAGGTCGCGGTTGTCGTGGGCGTGGATGGAGATGTGATGGTGGGCGCCATAAAAGCTGGGGCGTACCAAGTCGTTGAAGCCTGCGTCGATGATGACGTAGTTTTTACTGCCCGAGGTTTTGATGCTGCGCACTTGCGTCAGCAGGTAGCCCGATTCGGCAACGAGGTAGCGGCCGGGTTCAACTTCAAGGTGAATGGCGTTGCCGGTGAGGGTGGCGATGTCTTGGCGGGCGATGTTCCACACGTCGAAATAGCGGTCAAGGTCGATGCGTTCGGGTTGGTCGATGTGGTAGGGGGTGGGCAGGCCGCCACCCGCACTGATGACGGTGAGTGTGTTGGCGTGCTGGACAAATGTTTGAGCGGCCGAAACCATGGCGCCTGTGACTTGGGTGAGGTGTTTGAAATCGGCCCCGGAGCCAATGTGCATGTGCAAGCCGCGCACGGTGAGTCCGTGTTTTTTGGCGCTGGCCAAGCATTGGGGGATTTGGTCGTGCCAAATGCCGTGTTTGCTGGATTCGCCGCCGGTGTTCACTTTTTGACTGTGGCCGTGGCCAAAGCCGGGGTTGATGCGCAAGGTCAGCGGCACGTTGATGTTTGCCGCAGCAAGCTGTTCGATCATGTCGGGTGAACCGACATTCACGGGGATGTTGTATTTGGCGATCCATTCCAATGCGTCGTTGTCGAGCATGTCGGCGGTGAAGATGACGTCATCGGTGCCCAGTTCGTAGCCTGCTTTTTGGGCGCGGTAAAGCTCACCTGCGGTGACGGCATCGACCTTGACGCCGCGAGCCCGCATGAGGGCGAGAATGGCCAAGTTGCTGTTGGCTTTTTGCGCGTAACGCACGGTGTCGAATTTTTGAACTTCGGCGATGCGCGTTTCAAGGGTGGCTGCGTCGTACACCCACGTGGGGGTGCCGTGGGCGGCGGCGAGGGCGGCTGGATCGAAAGGCAGGGTGGACTGTGGCATGGCGGGCTTTGGACCGTGGGGCAGAAAAAGGGAACGTGCAAGGAGATGGCGTAGTTTAGAGCAACGGGCATCCATGAAGCCTGTTGCGACTCGACGTTGCGATCACTCAGTCTGTTTGGCTCTGCATTATGGCGTGAGCACAGGTTCGTCGGCGTGGTGGGGGGCTTTTTGGGGCGGCGAGGTGTCGCGGGTGGCGGTCTCGGGGTAGTGGTCCAGTTCCTTGCCGAATTCATCGACGGCGAGGTAAGACTGGGTGCCGGTGGGAGAAAGTTCAACGCGAATGACGTTGCGACTTGATTTGGCCACGGCGAGGTAGGGAAGGAGCGGGGTTTCGACGGAGCGCGGCTCGACGCCCCATGCGCCGTCGCCTAAAAACAAGATGCCTTGGGGGTGGGGTTGATCGCCACGCAAGAGGTGGGTGCGTTTGTAGGTGTGGTCGTGGTGTTCGAACACGGCGTCAACTTGGTGCTTTTCGAACAGTGGAACCCAGTGGGTTCGGGCATTGGTGGAAAGGTGTGTGTCGTAGGGGCGGTGTGAGGGATAGGCGGGCACGTGATAGGCGGCAAAACGGTGCAGCACGTCAGGTCGGTCGGTCAAGGCTTTGGAAAGCCATTTGGTTTGTTGGCCGCTGTGTTTGGCGGTGTGGCCCGAGTCGAGCATGAACAGGCTGAGGTAATCGCCAAAGTCGAGGGTTTGGTAGGTGCCCTTGTTGGGATACAACGGCCCGAAGAGGGCATAAAAGAACGGGGCGTTTTCTTTGGTTTTGCCATAGCTGCCATCGACTTCGTGGTTTCCAATGGTGGCAAGCATGGGAATCATGCGGCCCTCTTGAGTGACCATGTGGTCGTGCCACTGTTTAAGAAAGTCAAGCCAGAGACCGTTTGATACACCGTTGGCGTAGGCGCAGTCGCCACCCACGAGTCCAAACAAGGGGTTCCATGCGGCCGCTTGATTGTGAAGAAGGGCCACGTTGTCGGAGGTTCCCACGTCGCCGCCTTCGGCGAAGACCAAGGGTTGGTCGAGTGTGGCCGGGGCGGTTTTAAATTTTGCTTGAAGCAGATGTTCTTTACCGTTGGGCACGGCAAGCTGGTATTCGGTGTCGGGTGAAAGGTCTGTTAAAGACACGCGGTGAACGTACCAACCGGTTTGGCCAAAGGCAATGGGTTCGCTGGCGAAAGCCAGACTGTTGGTTTGGGTGGGGGTGGTGAGTTGCACGGTGACAGGGCGGGGCGTGGTACGCCATGTTTGATCGGGCAGTAAGTTGCGGGCGATGACCCGGTCGTCAAGATGCACGGTGATGGCGTCGATGCGAGGCACCGTTCCTTGGGCATCTTGATCGTCTTGAAAGGGCAATGGCACGACGGCACTGGCAAAACCCAGCACATTGTCAAGTGTGACTGTCGCCAGCTTTTGGGATCCACTTTGAATGGAAACGGTTTCGCCGATGAGCCGTGGTTCGCCGCCTAGGTCTAAAACGAGTTGGTTAAGTTCTTCATCAAAGCGGGGTTCAACCATGAGACGCACGGTGGTGTCGGGTTCTTGGGCCAAACGCAGGGTGTGCATGGCATGGCGGTTGATGTAGCTGCTGGTGTCGGGATACCACACCAAGTGTTCTTTTTCAAAGGGGCCATCGACATCGTTGATCATGAGTTGAAAAGAGAAGGTGTCGTCAAGTTTGGGGTTAACACCGAGGTTGCTCCAAGGGATGAGTGCTTCAAGGGTGTAGCCTTGTTCGGTTTTAACCGCGGCGGATTTCACCACGAGGTCTTTGGGCATGCCGCGTGTCAGTGCAAATACTTGTGCTCGAATGTTGGGGTGCTGGGATCGATGCCTGGGGCAATGATGATTTGTAGGGCCTCGGGTTGGCCTAGGCCATCGCCCAAGAAAAACTCGACACTGTCGGCCTCCCACAAGGCTTCGTCGTCGGGTGATTCGGTGGCTTCATCGTCAAGGACATGCACCAGCACGGCCAGGCCTTTGGATGTCCACCCCAGTTTTGCGGTGGCAAGAAAGCCGGTGGGGTCGGGCCATTGGCCGTTGGCTTGCGCAAGATAATCCAAGCGCAGACCTTGGGTGCCCCAGTCTTCTCCGTGGCCATCCATGTGGAGTGTGTCGGGCAATTTGGGAAGGGCAATGGAGGCGTCGGCTGAGGTGCCGGGCATGGCGTCAGGCAGGCGGCCTAGGTCGAGCCATTGGGCCACCATGGTGGTGGTGGGGTCGTCATGCCATGTGAGAAACAAGGTGTCGTCGGGCGTGGGCACGGTTTGAGCGCAGGTGTTGTGGGGGAAGAACGCAAGCAGGGCGAGTGTAAGCAGAGGGTATAGCGAAAGGTGTGATGATTTGGTTCGTTTTAGCATGATGGAAAGTCAGATGGATGAGTTTGATTGACGTTTGTGTTTTTCTCTGAAAATAGAGGCCCGGCTACTTTTGCGAGTGATTGCGTCACCCGCTCTCTATCAGCTATGGCGTGAGTACGGGTTCGTCGGCATGACGCGGGGTTTTCTCAGGAGCTGTGCTATTGGGGGTGGCAACTTCGGGGTAGCGGTCCAGTTCTTCGCCCAATTCATTAACAGCCAGATAGGACTGGGTGCCGGCGGGGGAGAGTTCAACGCGAATGACGTTGCGACTTGATTTGGCCACGGCAAGGTAGGGACGGGTTGGATCGACGGAGCGTGGCTCGACGCCCCATGCGCCGTCGCCTAAAAACAAGATGCCTTGGGGGTGGGGTTGGTCGCCACGCAAGAGATGGGTGCGTTTGTAGGCGTGGTCGTGGTGTTCGAAGACGGCGTCAATTTGATGTTCTTCGAACAGCGGAACCCAGTGGGTTCGGGCACTGGCGGAATGGTGTGTTTCGTAGGGTCGGTGTGCGGGATAGGCGGGCACGTGATAGGCGGCAAAACGGTGCAGCACGTCGGGGCGATCGG
>JAZGFZ010000315.1:0-5775 GCA_036480015.1 Algisphaera sp.
GGATATCAAAAGAAACACGGTGTTCGATATGTTTTTGACCATCATGATCTTTGCCACGAGCTTTACGAAAGTAAGTTCAATCGCCGCGATGCGTTCTGGAAGCTTTTGGGCTGGGTTGAGCGGCTACAATTCAAACACGCCGATGGTGTCATCTGCACCAATGAAAGCTACCGCGACGTCGCGTTGGGCCGAGGCAACGTGGACCCCAGTCGCGTCACCGTCGTTCGCAGCGGCCCACGTCAAGACCGCTTTATCAAACGAGAACCAACGAACTCACTCAAACGGGGATGCCGCCATTTGGGTGTTTACCTCGGCGTGATGGGCAAACAAGACGGTGTGGATTATGGCCTGCGTGCCGTGCGCCACGCCCTTGATGCAGGCCTCAAACACACCGCCTTCACCTTCATCGGATCAGGCGACGAGTTCGACAATCTGGTTCAACTACGCAACGAACTCAACCTACAAAAGCACGTTCATTTTACGGGACGTGTCAGCGACGACGATCTTAAAGACCTTCTCTCCACCGCCGATTTCGGCATCGCCCCAGACCCCAAGAATCCACTCAATGATGTTTCCACGATGAACAAAATGATTGAGTACATGGCCATGGGATTGCCCATCGTCAGCTTCGATCTCAAAGAATCGCGCTACACCGCTGGTGACGCCGCCCTGTACATCTCAAATGACGACCCCCACGCCATGGGCATGGCCATCATCGAACTCCTCAATGATCCCAAGCGCCGCGCCGCCATGGGACAACTCGGCCAACAGCGCTTCAGCGACACCCTTCGCTGGGGATTCAGTGCCAACGAACTCGAACGCTTCTACCAACGCCTTTTAGGATCCCGCGCGCCAGTACCGCAAGAACGCCTTCTCGATCAACCCAAGGCAACACCAAAACCGCAGCAATCACGACGTCAACCTGCTCTCGCAACCTCATAAGCCTCTTTTTTAATTCTTCTCGCACACATCCCGCGATCTCAACGAGACCTCTCCCATGTCCACTTCCACGCCCACTCCTCCCCATTCCGACACCGCCCCTTTCTTTGACCCTCCCGGCTGGCCAACCTCTGCCGCCGAAGCACGCCCCCCGGTCACACTCTTTGGTTGGCTCGCCAAACACCTACGCGGCCGTCTGCTCTTTGCCTCACTTCTCATTCCACTCACTGCGGTACTCGGCGGCGTCCTGGGCTATCGCCTCATCGTGCCCACCCACCGAAGCTCCGCCGTCCTGCAATACGCCCCCGAAGCCACCGCCATCCTCTACGGATCACGTGAAGACCGAACCATCCCCATGTTCGACGCCTTTCTCGAAGCCCAACTTGTGGCCATTCGCCATCCCGGCATCATCACCGCCGCCATGAAGAGCCCCACGTGGACTGCCTTTCATTCAAAAACCAAGTTAAGCGCCATTGAATTTCGCGACGCACTCAACATCACTCGCACAAAACGCACGCAAACCATCGAACTCACCTTTGAACACAAAAGTCCCACTGCCGCCCAAAGCGGGGTGCAAGCCGTGGTGGCCGCTTATGTCAAACATTTCCAATCCACCCACCAAAACCAAGCTGCTAACAAATCCAACGTTTTAAAAACCTATCTCAAACAGCTCACCACCCGCCAAGCCGATCTCGCAGAGCAAGAAATACAACTCACCAATGCCTATGAAGCCACCGGACTGACCCAATTACATGTGGCCAAACTTGCTCAAATTTCCGATCTTCAAACACAAATGCGTGATGTTGATCAACAGCGTGCTGTTTCCCAGCGCCAAATCGACGCCCATGCCGCTGCGTTGAATTTGTCTTCCAACGAAGAAGACGCCGCGCCAGACCGCGATCGCCATCTCGCAACCCAAGACGCCGCCTATGCCAACTTGCTAACCCTTCTTCAAGAACGTCAACGTGAAGCCGAACGTTTGCGGGCCCGCACAGGATCCCACCACCTGCAAGTCATACGACTCAACCGCGAAGTTGTCAGCCTTCGCGACCAACTTGATGCCCGCGGAGTCGAAATTCAAGCTCACCCCCAACGCGCCAAAACCAACACAAGCGAAACCCTCAACCACTTAATCGCTCAACTCGATGGCTTGGAAGGCCTCCATCAAACGCTTCAAAAGCAACTCAACGACCTTGAAACCGAAGCCGCCGAATTGGGCCACCGCCGTGTTGAAATCCGACACTTGGAAGCCGAACTGCTGGCCACCAACGCCCTCATTAAAGACACACAGTTCAATCTTGAAACCCAAAGACTCGAATCCCATCGCACCAGCCCCCTGACCGTACTCACCGATGGCGACACCCCCAACAGCATTCACATGGGCCGAAAACAAGCCCAAGCAGGTGTCATCGGCGCAGGCTTGGGAGGCCTGTTGAGCTTGGGGCTTCTACTGGCCTGGGGCCGACTCGATGAGCGAATCAATGGCTTTCAAGACATCCGCGACCACTTCCCCAGCCAGCCGGTGTTGGCCCTGGTGCCCACCTTGGTGGGCGATCTGTCCGATCCCGACGAATCCTTGGTGGCGGCCATGGCCGTGCACGAAATTCGTTCCAAACTCCAACGCTCCTTCCCCCCCGATGATCCCTCTCTCAACCCCGATCACGTTGCGCCCGGCAAGGTACTCACCCTCACCGGCCCCACCCCCGGCGTGGGCAAAACCACCTTGTCCATGGCCTTGGCCATGTCATTTGCCCGCACCGGCACCCGCACACTCATCATCGACCTCGACTTGATCGGCCGCGGCGTCACCCAACATTGCGGACTTCAACACGTGACCGAAGGCGAGGGTGTTCTCGCCGTCTTGGGCGGCGAAGCACTCGAAAACTGCTGTCACCCCTCACTGGTACGTCACCTTTGGGTGCTCCCTGCCACACAAGGAGGCGAACGACGCGTCGCCGACCTTTCCCTAAAGCATGTGCGGAAACTTATTCAGCAGGCCCGTAAGCAATTTGAGCAAGTCATCGTCGACACCGGCCCTCTTCTGGGGAGTCTCGAATGTTCACTGGTGCTTCCCGAAAGCGATGATGTTTTACTGGTGATCTCACGGGGCGATGAAGGCGCCGTGGTTCGTCAAGCCGTCAAACGTCTCATCAATGAGCGAATTCATCTCTCGGGTTTGATTTTTAACCGCGCCGCCAACAAAGATTGCGAGCGTTTTTCGTCTTCACTCACCTCACGCACCAGCGGCCCCAGCCGACCAATTCACCTGACCCCACCGGCAGGCCCACTTGCCGCCACCCAACAGTACGGACCTATCGCCTACGCCACCGCATCGTGCTTGGCCCGCGACAACTAAGGGCGGAGCAGTTCTGAAATAACGTCCCCCTTTTGTCGCGTTCACGGATTTCAGGAGGATGTTTGCATTGACGGGCAATGGGCAAGCATCTCTGGCAAGAAATTTCACGCCAAGACGCAGAGACGCCAAGAAAGGCAAAAAACCACAGGTTTCGCTCCCTGCCTTTCTTGGCGTCTTGGCGTCTTGGCGTCTTGGCGTAAAGCTTCTCCGCGATGCATCCGCGCTCAAAACAAAGTGAGCAGATGACATCCTTTCTTCGTGCCTTTGAGCCTTCGCGACTTCGTGTTTGTCTTGGGGCTGTAAAACTGTGAGCGGTGACCCGAAATAGGGTGACACCGCTGTCCCTGAAGACCCTGAAATAGAGGAGTTATTTCAGGGCTGTTCATAACCTGCATTTTCCAACATAAAACGCGACGCATCCCCCACCATGCGTTAATCCCACGTCTGACCGCTTCTTTCATGGCCAACCCGCCACAAGGTCTCCCATGCCCAAAAAACTTCTTCGTAAAATGATCCGAAGCCGCCTCTTTCGCCGTCCCATGGAAAACCACCGCGGCCGCCACTGCGGCTGCGCGCCAGGCACCCACGCAGCACTGGTCAACCTCATCACCCAGCACATCACCCCCGCTCAAAACCAAGACACCTCGGGCGTACTGGACATTGGCGCCCACGCCGGAGCGCTACTCCTTCGACTACAAGACCACGGCTTCACAGACCTCTCAGGCACCGACTTAGACGCCACCCGATTTGATGTCCCTGACGCCGCCTTCCAGCAACTCGAGCTCAACAACACTTTCGCCGATGCATTTCATCGCCGCTTTCAACTCATCACCTCCACCGATGTCATCGAACACCTCGACAGCCCCCGCAATTTCTTTGAACAAGTCCACCACCTGTTGCACGACGACGGTCACCTCGCACTCTCGCTGCCCAACGTCGCTTTTTGGGAAGGCCGCCTCAAATTTCTACTCACCGGTGAATTATGGGGGTTCGGCGCCCGAAACTATCGAACCCAGCGCCACATCTCGCCCATTACATTTGAACAGATGAGCATGATGCTCGACGAACTGGGCTTCGAACTCATCGCCTCCACCTCCGGCGGCTCATTCGCCACCCAAGCCTGGCGAACCCTCACCTTCCCTCTGTGGGGCCCCCTGCGTCTACTAGGCGGCGCTCACACCCAAGGTGAATGCGCGATCTTTCTCGCCCGACGCCGAGCCCCCAACGCCGCCCTCAAACAACCCGAGCATTACCAAACCCGTTGGGAGGGCACCCCCGACACCATCGGTCTGGACAACACCGCCTCTCCCACCCTACCTCCGGGCTTACAGCCCGCCTAAATACCCCTAAACACCCTTTTAGACACACCCCGCCTTCATCCAGCCGCCCCCGCGTTAACCCGCGCGGGGCGGTTTTTTATTTGTTTTTTGCCCATCATGCCGAATAATAGAGGAACAGCCTCTCTATTTCGGAGCCCATCATGCCCAGCACACCCTTTGAAGTCGCCAACCCCGCCGCCGCCAACATCGACGACTGGGAGTACAACGTCGTTCGCCCCCGGCGCATTGCCGATTTGCAACGCCTGGCCGATGAACTCGACACCCAAAGCCACAGCCCTGCCTTGGGCATGGGCGAACGGATCGCTCTTAAACGCCGCATTGAAGACCTCAACCGTCGCATCGAAGATCTGAGCAACGCGCCCCAACCCAGCGCCGCCTCCGAACTCGCCCAAGCCTAAAAAAAACCACATCGCACATCGCAATACGCGACATCAAATCCGGCGATAGATTGGCAGTTCTATGACCTGCCCTCCTCCCGCCACGTTCACCACAACGCCCACCTCATTCATCGCATGGCCATGCGCATGGCTTTGGCACATCACCCTTGCACTGAGCATGGCAGCCTTGCCCGTCACCGGGTGCCACGGCCCCGTGGTGGTCACCTTTCCGTCTCACCCAGCCCAACCCACCACCGTCTATCTCGCGCATTACGATTTCTATCACACCAGCTTGGTCATCCCCAATGACGCAGGCGCCACCGAATACACCTACGGCGACTGGGACCTATTCGCCCTCAACGACCGCGACACGTGGTCTAAATTCAAGGGCATCCTTTTGCTCACCCAAGGCGCTCTGGGCCGCCGCGACATTGCATACAAAGGCCAAGCCGACACCGACCTACTCAACATCCTCGCTCATGAAGGATGCTGGAAACTCAGTCGCTACACCGTGAACCACAAAAAACTCACCCTCCTTCAAAACCAACTCGACATCGACTTCAACGCAAAAACACACACCGCCATCTACCGCCCACAATCCGACATGACCTTCGTCAAATATCCGAGGTTGTATTCACTGGCCCACAACTGCAACCACGCCCTAAAAGCATGGATTCAAGACCTCGGCGGCACCGTCACCGGTTGGGTGGCACTCGCCGACTATCAAACCCCCCACGCCACCCACACCTTTGCCCCTGACCGT
>JAZGFZ010000316.1:0-17913 GCA_036480015.1 Algisphaera sp.
ACGATGAGGATGAAGCCGTTGATTGGGGCGTCCCAGCGCAGGTACATGAAGTAGAGGCCGACCAAGATGGCTTTGACCAAGGCGATGCCCATGGCGACCATGAGGTTGACTTGGTAGCCGAAGTCGAAGCTGGTGACGCCCACGGTGACGAGGGTGAGGAACATGAGCAGGCCGAAGATGGCTGCGAGGAAGCCCAGCGGAACGGCGTGGGGGGTGTGTTCGTCGTGGCCGTGGGGGGTGGTTTCGTGGGACATGGCTTTTAGCTTTTGGCAGTTAGCGATTGGAAGTGGGCAAGATGCGAAGGGGCCGGTCTGGTCGGCGGGCGATTGGCGTGGGGCTTAGTGGATCAGGTAAAGCAAGGGAAAGAGGAAGATCCAGATGAGGTCAACCAAGTGCCAGTAGAGGCCGACCAAGTCGACGGGGGTGTAGTACTCAGAACTGAATTCGCCTTCGACGTCTTTTTGCTGGCGGGCGGCGACGAAGTTTTTAAGGCTCCAAGCGATGCCCACGGCGATGAAGGTGATGGCGATGCCCAAGACCCACCATGGGCCTGCGATGAGTTGCCAGAGGAAGGTGAAGTAGAGGCCGACGGCGGCCAAAAGGCCTGGGACCAAGAGGGCCCGCGTGAGGGGGCCGCCTGCGCGGTAACAAATCCATGAGATGAGGCCCAGGCCGATCATGACGTGCAGGCCGTGAAGGCCGGTCATGGCAAAGTAAATTTGGAAGAAGATGTGGGTGCGGCCCCGATCGAGGGGGGCAAGTTCGGTGAAGGCGGGGTAATGGCTGCCGTGGTGGGCGGCTTGCATGGCGCCAATGCCGGTGGTCATTGATTCGCCAACGCTGATGGCGGGGTGGGGGTTGCTGATGAGCGATGGATTGATGCCCGCAGGGGCGGCGGCGGGGCGGGTGATTTTGGAAACCTCGACGGGCGGGGCGTGCTCGGCGTGGGTGTCGTGACTTGCGGCGTGTTCATCACCGTCGTGGCTTGTGTCGTCATGGGCACTGCCGTGATCGTCGCCGTGATCGTTGCTTGCGTGCGGGGCGCCGTGGTTTTCAATGTAGTCGGCCGAATGTTCGGCTTGGTAGGCGTTGGTGAGTTTGCCGTCGTTTTGATAGAAGGCGTTGGAGGTGCCTACGAATAGGGCGTGGTCCCATTTGGCTTTGTATTCGACGGTTTTGATGAGCATGAAGCCCGCGCCACCGAGCATGGTGGCGATGAGTAGGCCCACCAAAAGCTTTTTTTGGCCCAGTTGAGCGGCTCGAACACCCCATGCCATGGTGAAGGAGGAGGCCAGCAGCACGACGGTGTTGATGGCGCCCCACGTGGTGTCGAGGGCGCGGTGGGCAAACAGGAACACATCGGGGTTGTTGGATCGGTAGATGGCGTAGGCGCAAAACAGGCCGCCGAACATGAGAATTTCGGTGGCCAAGAAAATCCACATGCCCAATTTTCCTGATTCCATCTGCTGGGCAGAGGTTTCAAAGTGGTGGGCGAGGTGGGCGGGATGATCGTGGTCGTGGGCGGTGCTCATGGTGGGCTTGCCGTGGGTTGGTGAAGGACATGGCGAGACGTTTGTCTCGCGGTTTGAATGATGAGGTTGCCATGCCGTGAATGAAGCGTGGCTTTTTAAGGCTTGTCGTTCGCTTTCACGAACAACAGGCAAAGGTTTTTAAAAAGTGTTTATAGGTTGGCGGGGTTAATGCCCTTCGTAGACGTAGTTGGGTTTGCGAACATAGCCGTCGATGTTTTCGTCGTAATCCCAGCCGTCGTAATCGTAAGGAGGCACGCCTTCGGGCTCGTGGCCTTCGACAAAGTTGGCGTGGGGTGGCGGGCTGGGGGTGTGCCATTCCAAGGTGTTGGCGCCCCATGGGTTGGCGGGGGCTTTTTTGCCACTACGCAGTGATTGCACCCAGTTGTAAAGCACGCCAAACAGGCCAATCGTGAGCAGGTAGGAGCCCAAGGTGGAGATGAAGTGGTATTTCCAAAACTTGGGGTCGTAATCGGCGTAGCGGCGGGGGGCGCCTTGGCTGCCAGCAATGAATTGGATGAAGAAGGTGGCGTTGAAGCCGATGAAGATGATCCATGCAAAAAAGCGGCCGGCTTTTTCGTTGTACATTTTGCCGATCATTTTGGGCCACCAGTAGTACATGCCTGCCAAGAAGGCGAACAGGGTGGAGCCGACCATGACGTAGTGAAAGTGGGCGACCACAAAGTAGGTGTCGTGGTAGTGGATGTCGGTGGACAAGGCGCCCAAGGGCAGGCCGGTGAGGCCGCCGATGGTGAACAGCCAGATGAAGCCCAAGGCGTAGATCATGGGGGTGTCCATGCGAATGCGGCCGTTGTACATGGTGGCCAGCCAGTTAAAGACCTTGACGGCCGAGGGAATGGCAACCGACATGGTCAGCAGGCTGAAGACCGAGTTGAGCAGGGGGCTTTGGCCGCTGGTGAACATGTGGTGGCCCCACACGATGAAACCAAACATGGCGATGGCCAGTGAACTGGCGGCGATGAAGCTGTAGCCAAAGATGTGCTTGCGGCTGAACACCGAGATGATTTCGGAGATGACGCCCATGCCTGGCAGAATCATGATGTACACAGCCGGGTGGCTGTAAAACCAAAAGAAGTGCTGGTAGAGCACGGGGTCGCCGCCCAAGGCGGGGTCAAACACGCCAATGCCCAAGGCTCTTTCAGCCAGTAGCAGCAGCATGGTGATGGCCAGCACGGGGGTGGCGAGAATTTGGATAACGGCGGTGGCGTAGAGGCTCCACAATAAAAGCGGCAGTCGGCCCCAGCCCATGTTGCGGGGACGCAGCATGTGAATGGTGGCAATGAAGTTGACGCCGGTGAGGATGGACGAAAAGCCCAAAATAAACACGCCAATGGTGGCGAGAATGACGCCGGTGTTGGTGGTGGTGGAGTAGGGGGTGTAGAAAGTCCAGCCGGTGTCGATGCCTTTGGGGAAGAACCAAGGCATGTTTTCAATGCCTAAAACCGTGCCCACCACGCCGCCTGCGAGTACCCACAAGAAAAAGGCGGAGCCCACGATGTAGCAGTACCAACTTAGGAGGTTGATTCGTGGGAAGGCAACATCTTTAGCGCCCAGCATGATGGGCAGCACAAAGTTGCCCAAAATGGCCGGAATGGAGGGAATGATGAACATGAACACCATGATGGCGCCGTGCACGGTGAAGAGCTGGTTGTAGAGCTTCCAGTTGGTGTTGGGGTCGGCCCAAGGCATGAGTTGTTGGCCGGGCCAAATAAGCTCGGTACGCACGGCGATGGCAAAGACGCCGCCAACGAAAAAAGCCGCCAGCACCGTGACCATGTACATAAGGCCGATGCGTTTGTGGTCGACGGTGAGTAACCACGACCAAATGCCTTTGCCGTGGGTGATGTAGTTGTCGCCTGCGCCGTATCCCCCTTGGGGAGTTTGGGCGATGTCGGTGCCGGGGGTGGAGGCCGGGGGGTTGGTGGGAATGACAGACATGGTTCGTCTCTTGGGGGCGTCTCTTACAAAATGAGACGGGGCTTGGCTGGTGTACGTTTGCTCGACAGGGTTCTGCGATGGCGAGCGGGTCTTACTCGGATTCTTCACTTGCGTCGGTTTTTCCGTCGTAGTCTTCGGGGAAGGCTTCAAGGGGGTCTTGCCCCGCGAGTGTTTTCATGTATTCGATGACGGCACGAACATCACCTGCGCTGAGTTGGCTGGTGCCGTAGGTGGTCATGCTGGCGGTGCCAAAGCCTTCGGCTTTTTTGCGGTTGGGATAGCGAATGGATTCGTAAATGTAAGCGTCGTCGGCGGTGACGGTGGATTCACCATCAGTGACGGCGAGGGGGCGTTCGCTGCCGTAAAGGCCCTTCCAAGAGGGGCCGGTGCCTGAAGACCCATCGATGGAGTGACATTGCACGCAGCCGCCGCGCACTTGGTAAACCTGCTCGCCGTATTCGGCGGGGCTCAGGCCATCTTTGTTGAATTTGTTGATTTCGCTAAGCACGTCGTCCCATTGGCTTTCGTGGACGACAATGCACAGGGTGTTCATTTGGCTGTGGCCTTGGCCGCAGTATTCGGTGCAGTTGACGTCGAGTTCTTTGCGAGGGTTTTCGGCGCTGACCAAGTTGGGGTCGGGCTGAAACCACATGCGGTTGTAGCGGCCGGGCACCACGTCTTTTTTGATACGCATGGCGGGTACAAAAAGACTGTGGATGACATCGTTGGATTCGAGGGTGAGTTCAACCGGGCGATCGGCGGGTACGTAAAGTTTGTCGCTGCTGCCGCCGTTGGGGTAGTAGAAGGTCCAGCCCCATTTGCGGGCTTCAACCCGAATGTGAAAGGCGTTGGCCTCACCACCCGTGGGGGGGCCTGCCATGTCGAGAAAACCGGTGAAACCCACGACAAACACAAAGGTGACGATGGCCACGATGGGGAGGGTCCAGGCGATTTCGATGGCGGTGCTGTGGTGGGCGCCGTGCGAGACGTCGGCGCGGTCGGTTTGCCGGTACTTGATGCTGAAGTAGATCATCAAGAAGGCGATGACGGCGACAAAGAAATAGCTGACGGCCAAGATGAAGCCGTTGAGGAAGTCGACGTTGTCGGCAAAGCCGCCAGCGTTTTCGGGCATCCAAGGGCCGCTGAGCCAGCTGAAAAAGTTAGAGAGCGTGAGCATCGGGGGCGTCTCGGGTCGGCGGTGCAGGGAAGGGGAAGGCAGGGAGAACAGATATTAGCTCGCCATGGCGAGCGGTTCTGATCGGACGTGTGAGTTTAACGGGATTGAACGTTGTTTTGGCGGGGTTGGCGTTTTTCTGGCAATGGGTCGGGGCTAAAATAAAAGAGGGAAAGATTAGGCAAGTGGGGGGGCGTCTTCGGCCGCGAGCCGTTGGTTGCGCTTGCGTTCAAAGAAAAACATGCCGCCGATGATGGCGCCCAGTGTGACCACGGTGGTGGCGCCCGCAAACTTCATGAGGGCCATGGCATCGGCGGTGTATTTGCCGGTGCTGCCGTCAAACTGGTAGCACAGTTGCAAAACCATGTCGAAAAGCGAGCCTTGCTTACCTTCGGAGGCTTCGACGAGAGCCATTTTAAAGTCTTTGTCGGAATATTGGTGCCCAGGCAGATAGCGGGTGAGAATGCCCTTGGGCGAGGCAAACATGATGACCGCCGCATGGGCGTATTGGCCGGGTTCGGCGGCAATGTCGGTGTAGCCAAAGCCGGCGGCGTCGGCGATGGTTTTAATATCGACCGGGCGACCACTCAATAGGTGCCAACCGTTGCGGACGCCTGCTCCCAGTTCGGAGTCGCTTCCGCCCAAACGCTTAACAAGGCTGTCTTGGCGTTCGATGGCTTCTTGCGGTCGGTCGTGGGGGCTGATGCTGATGGTGAGTACGTTGAATTGCTCGCCGGGAATCCAGCCAGACTGCCTGATGGCTTGGACCACGCCATTTTCGACCATGGGGCACAGCAGCGGACAGCTGAAGTAGGCGAATTCGATGAGTACAGGCTTGTCGTTGCCGAAGTAGTCGCCGAGTTTGACGGGTTTGCCGTTTTCGTCGAGGAGGGGGGTGTCAAGCGGCAGCGCGGCGCCAATGCGCTGACGAATGCCGTTGCTTGAGATGGCCTGAACTTCGGGCGGCAGGGGGCGGTCGGCCCCGCCCAATGCGTTGGGCCCCACACGCGATTGGGCGGAGAGGTTGGGGGCCACCATGAGCATCAACGTGGCCGCCGCCGCGAAGGCGGCCAAGCGACGAGGAAGATGAATGAAGGCAGGGTGGTTCACGATGGGGGAAGGGGGGTTAGTGGCCTGTGGCGGGGGCGGTGGATTCATGGGACGCGGGCGCCGCGTTTGGGTGGCGGCTGACCACCTGCTTCATGGCTTGGTCGATGGACAGGGTGCCTTCAAGGTCGCCAGAAAGTTGGACTTCTTGAGCTTGATTGAGCTTGGCCAAGTTGGCGTTATCAATTCGCACGCCATAGGCGTCAAAGGTTTGCTGGGCCCCTGCATCCCACTGGGCCTGGGCTTGGCGGTTGGAAAAGTATTGGTAGCCCGCCCGTGCGGTGTACACGGTCGCGATAAGCAAAAACACCGCCGTGAGGGTGATGACGGAAATGGTTTTGACGTTGAGTTCGCGGGTTGTAGGTGGCATGGGGGGAAGACCCAAAATAAAAGTGATAAAGATCAAGGTTTGGAGGTAGGTCTGGGACGCGGGCCGACTGGGCTTGACGCGCTTTACTTGGACGAAAGACTTGGACGAAAGACTTGGATTAAGACTTGGGTTCAGGATGGATCGGCGCCCACGCGGTGGTGTCGAGTGCCAAAGACTCGTGCATGCGGGGGTCGTTGTAGGCGGTGAGCGAAGCGCGGCTGGCGATTTTGAGGGCTCCGCCCACAAGGATGGCCACGCAACCTGCAGCACAAAGAAGTTCGGGAATGGGAAGCAGGAAGTTGGGGCTGGACAATGCAGGCAAGGTGATCCAGAAAAGATCGAGCCAGCACATGAACAGCATCCAAATGGCTGTAACCATGAGGGCCTTGCGGTTGCGCTTCACGTGCTTAGAAAGCAGGAATGCAAAAGGAATGAAGAGGTGGCCAAAGAGCAGCAGGATGGCCACTTTGCTCCACGCGCCACCGTAGGTGGGCTCGGTGGCCAAGGTGGTGACGCCGCGAATGGCCCACCAGTAGGTGGTTTCGGGCAGCGAGGCATACCAGATGAGCATGAATTGACTGAAGCCGACATAGCCCCAGAAAAACACGAAGGCAAAAAGAAGTTTGCCCAAGTCGTGAAAGTGTTCGGTGGTGACGGCAGGGAAGTAGTCGTATTTTTGACCGGCCATGAGTGTGAGAATAATGGTGCTGATGCCTGCGATGAAGGCGCCCGCAAAAAAGTACACGCCAAACATGGTGGAGTACCACACCGGGTCGATGGACATGAGCAGGTCAAAGCTGGCCAGGGTGATGGTGACGGCAAAAGCGGCCACGCTAAGCGGGGCCCACCATTCGCGGCGGTTGGTGAGCGACACATCACCGGTTTGGTCTTGCCGCAGGCTGTTCTTGTAAAAGAACCGACCCACAAGGCCCCAGACGAGCAGGTAAATCACCCAACGCACGGTGTAAAAACCGCGTGTGAGATAAAGGCCTTTTTTGTAAACAAAGAAAGGCACGGCGTGGTTGTGGCCTCTCCAGTGTTCGGCGGTGTGGGTCCACACGGCGTGGTCGTCGCCGTGGGCATCGCCATGTTCGCCACCATGCTCACTGCCGTGTTCGGCCGTGTGTTGGGTGTCGTGGCTTGAGTTTGCATTGTGTTCTGCGTGAGAATCTTGGGTTTGAGCGTGGGTGTCACCGGATGAGGGGGCCGTGGCATGTTCTGCGTTGTGTCCTACATCGTGTGAGGCAGGGGCATTGCTGTGATTTGCTGAGGTGTTGGCGGCCGCGTCGTGGGAGTCGATGGGGTGGGCGGCTTCGGGCGCTGCCTGAGATGCTGTTTCGGGTGCGGCATAGGGCGTGTGTTCGCTGGCGCCGTGGCCCTCGGTGGGGCCTGTCGCAGCGGGTTGAATGCGGGCGTCGACAAAGGGGCTGGCCGAGCTGTGGGCATCGCCGCTGCGATCAGGGAGAAAGGGAGCGGGTTTGCCGTGGTGGGCCAAGGCGTCGCCTGCTTCGTGGATGCCGGCTTTGGTCCATGGGTAAAGCGAGCCGTCGGTGGCCCACACGCAAAGCAAAACAGGAATAAACAATGCGGCCAAGGTGACGATGTTGGCCGCGTAGGTTTCGGCCACGCGGCGAATGGCGGCACACCAACCTGCGCGAAACAGGGTGGTGATGATGACAAAGAACAGGTTGCCTAGCGTGATGGCCATGGCAAAGGCAAAGCCCACGGTGTAGGCAAAGGCAAAGCGCGAGGCGCCTTCACCTTGGCCGGTGATGAGTGTGTAGGCGAAGGCCAGAATGATGGCGACGGCGCCAGCGACGTTGAGCAAAAGCCAAGGGCGATCGGCTTTGGTGCCTAGAACGGCTTTGTCGACGTCGGTGAGGGCTTTGGGGGCGTGGTGGGACATGAGGTCTGCGCCAGGGGATTAGCGGTTAAAAGTGGGGATTGGCAAGACGCCAGCGGCGGGGTGGGCCGCGGTGTGTTTGTGAGGTTACTGGGGGTTTTGACTGAGTTGCAGGGCACGCACATAGGCGACGATGGCCCAGCGGTCTTCGACGTTCAGGCGGTGGCCTTGGGCGGCCATGCCACCTTTGCCGTGGGTGATGACGTTGAAGATTTCTCCGTTGGGGTAGGTGGCCTCACCCAATGCCAAACTGCCGTCTTCATTGGCTTCAACCAAGTTTTTGGCAGGAGTCCATGAGGTGCCCGCGCTGAGGGTGGAATCGCCAGCTTGCAGGCTCATGGCCCGTTGGTTGACGGGGCCATCGCCCATGCCCGCTTTGCCGTGGCAAGGGGTGCAGGAGACGTTGAATTGCTGTTGCCCGCGAACAAGGAATGCGTCATCAACCACAAGGCCTTCGGGAAAGCCGGTGACAAATGTGACGTTGCCGCCATGTTCGTCATTATGCTCGCCATCGTGGCCGTGTTGCACATAGCCGTCTTGCAGCGGCCCGCCGTTGGCAGACGCCAAGTGGCCACGGGCAATGGTGCCCGCAACAGGCTGACGCATGGCGCGGCCGTCGTTAAACACCGGAGAGGGGGCTTGGGCTTTGAACTTGGGCTGGTTGTCCATGTCCAAGAACATGTGGACGCGAGGCTGATCGTGTTTGATTTGGGTGTAATGCAGGATGACTGCCAGAGGCACCCACGAACCAACCAATGCGAGCGTGCCCACTGCAATGATTGGCAGGGGAACACGTTTGGGCAGGAAGAAGCGGAGGTCGAGCATTGGGGCAACGCCAAGGGTTGGAGATTGAAGGTCGGGAATGAAGAGCTGGTTTAAACGCTTGCGGCAGGCGAGACGCTTTTTAGAAAACCCTCAACATCCTCAAAAGGGGTCGTAACAATTAGTCGTGGATTAGTTCGGTGGTTAAAGCGCCTTGCTCTTTAAGGAAGGCGGGTGTTTTTTGAATGTCAAAGCCGCTGTCGCGGGATTCGATGGCCAAAAAGAAACGGTCTTGGGTGCTGCGCCGAAAGTTTTCACTTTTAAGCAGCGGGTGGTAAAGCAGTGGCAGTTTGTTGAGCAGGAACATGGCGAACACGGCGGTGTAGGCGGCGAACATGATGGTCATTTCAAAAATGACGGGGATGTAGGCTGCAAAACTGTTAAGCGGCTTGCCTGAAATGAGGAATTTGTAGCCGTGAAAGTTTTCGGGCACAAAATCGGGTTGTGGCAAAAAGTCGGTCATGGTGAAGGTGGTGAGAAACACACCTGCGCTCATGCCCAAAAGGCCCATGCCCAGCACCAACCAAGGCAGCACGGTGGGTTTGACGCCCAAGGCGTCGTCGATGCCGTGAATGGGAAAAGGCGAGTGAACGTCCATTTGGCGATAGCCCGCGTCGTGGGCCGCTTGAGTCGCGGCCAGCACGTCGGTGACGTTGTCGAATTCGGCAATGACGGCAAAAATCTTTTCGCCATCGGCCGATTCGGTACGGGCGGGCAAGGTGGTGGAGGCCGCAGCGTTGGGGGAGTCAAGGGCGGTCATCAGTGGGTTGCCTCGGTTTCGGTGTGGCCGTCGTGGTTATGACTGTCGTCGTGGCTGCCGTGGGCGTGGGCTGCAGGCATCACGGTTTTGACTTCGGCCATGGCAACGATGGGTAGGAATTTGAGGAACAAAAGGAAGTTGGTGAAGAACAGCCCGAAGCTGCCAATGAACATCCAAATGTCGACCCATGTGGGCTTGAAGTCGGCCCAACTGCCGGGAAGGAAGTCACGCGAGAGTGAGGTCATCACTATGACGAAGCGTTCAAACCACATGCCTGCATTCACGCACATGGCGGCAAACATGATGGTCCACACGTTGCGGCGGGCCCAGCGGAACCAAAGAATTTGTGGGCCGATGCAGTTGAGGAACACCATGGAGCAAAAGCCCACGCCGTAGTTGCCCAAAGGACGGTTAAGGAATACGAATTGTTCAAAGTGGTGGCTGGAATACCACGCAGTGAAAAATTCGAGGCTGTAGGCGTAAACCACGATGCAGCCGGTGCCCAGCATGACTTTGCAGCAGTTGTCGATGTGGCGGTCGGTGATGATGTCTTTGAGGCCAAAGATGGCCCGGCACGGCACGGCCAAGGTGAGCACCATGGCAAAGCCGCCGTAAATAGCACCGGCCACGAAGTAAGGCGGGAACACGGTGGTGTGCCAGCCTGGAAGCTGGGCCACGGCAAAGTCGAAGGACACCACCGAGTGAACCGACAGCACCAAAGGGGTGCAGAGTGCGGCAAGCAAAATGTAGGCTCGCTCGAAGCGGTGCCAGTGGCGACTGCTGCCGTTCCAGCCGAGGCTGGCGATGCCATAGGCGATTTGGCCCAAACGGCTTTTGGCGCGGTCTCTTAGCGTGGCCAAGTCGGGCACCATGCCGGTGTACCAAAACAGCAGCGATACGCTGGCGTAGGTGGACACGGCAAACACGTCCCACAGCAGTGGGCTGCGAAACTGTGGCCACATGGCCATTTGGTTGGGAAAAGGAAACAGCCAGTAGGCCAGCCAAGGCCGACCCACGTGAATGCCGGGGAAAATGCCAGCACAGATGACCGCAAAAATGGTCATGGCTTCGGCAAAGCGGTTAATGCTGCAACGCCAGTTTTGACGGAACAAAAACAGCACGGCGGAGATAAGCGTGCCCGCGTGGCCAATGCCCACCCAGAACACAAAGTTGACGATGGGGAAGCCCCATGCCACGGGCTGGTTGTTGCCCCACACCCCCACGCCGGTGGCGAAGAGGTAACCAATGAGCGCAAAGAACATGCCTGCAAATGAGGCGGCGGTGAGAAAGCAAATCCACCAAATGAGGTGGGGCTTGCATTCGGCACTGGCGGTCACGGTGTCGGTGACGTCTTTGAAGCTTTTGTCGCCCAGCACCAGCGGAGCGCGCCAACGCGGATCGTCGTGGGTGTTGTCCACGGGCGGGGTGGGGAGAAGGGTGTTGGGTGTGATCGTGGCCATGGGCGCGGGGGGCAAGGGTGTGGGATCAAACGTTTTTAAAACAGGTGGACGGTGGCTTTGAAAGTGAAGGGGCGTTGCACTTGGCCCGTTAAGCCGAGTTAATCACAAGCCGTGTTTTAGGCTTCCGGATAGTTGCGTACGAGGCCCATGTGCTTGGTGCGAGGGCGCGAGTTCAGTTCTTCGAGCAGTTTGTAGCTGCGTTTGCCGCGGATGGTTTGAGCCACAGCCGATTTTGGATCGTTGAGATTGCCAAAGGTGATGGCTTCGGTGGGGCAAGCGGATTGGCAAGCGGTGACCACGGCGCCGTCTTCGACATAGGGGTAGTCGGCGTCGGTGCCTGCGGTTTTGGCTTTGGCCCAAGCGGCTTTGGCGGTGATTTTGGCCCGTTGGATGCGTTGGGTGCAGTAGGTGCACTTTTCCATGACGCCTCGCATGCGAACGGTGACATCGGGGTTGAACATCATGCGGCGGATTTGGTCGATGACCTGGCCCTGCTGCTGGTCGGGGATGTTGAGCCACGGCTTGTTGGCAATGCCCCCGGGCTTGCCGGTGGAGCGGAAGCTGTCGGTTTCGAGCTTGGCGTGGTAGTCGAAGTAGTTGAACCGCCGCACTTTGTAAGGGCAGTTGTTGCTGCAATACCGCGTGCCGATGCAGCGGTTGTACACCATGGTGTTGAGGCCTTCGGTGTCGTGCACGGTGGCGGCCACAGGGCAAACTTGTTCGCAGGGGGCGTTTTCGCAGTGAACACAAGCCACGGGCATGTGCACGGCGTCAAGCTTGTCGCTGGTGGTGGCGGTGGGGTCGCCGCGGTAATAGCTGTCGATGCGAAGCCACTGCATTTCGCGGCTCATCATGACTTGGTCTTTGCCCACGATGGGAATGTTGTTTTCACTTTGGCAGGCCACGATGCACGCGCTGCAGCCCGTGCAGGCGGTCATGTCGATGGTCATGCCCCAAGCGTGCTTGTCGTTGAACTGCTTGGCGGGTTCCCAGCCGTCGGCGACTGCGTCGGGGTGCTGGGCTTTGAGTTCATCGGCGCGGGCTTTGAATTCGGCGGCAAGCGGGGCGTCGTAAAGTTGAAGCATTACGTCGCCGTGGGCGCCGTCGGTGGCAAAGTCGGGGTTGTTTTGATAGTCGGCAAAACTGGCTTGCTTGACCAGAATGCCTTCGCCGCCGGGTTGGCCCAAGCGTGCGTCCAAGGCCATGCGGGCGGTGGCGTCGGTGCCGTCGCGCTTGCCGATCCAGTTGGCGTCAAGTTGTTGGGTGTTGATGAGGTGGTGCACCTCGGTGGTGGCCAAGGCGTGGTGTTGGGCGGTTTTGGTCACTGTGGCGGTGGGCGCCGCAGCGTGGGCGCTTTGACCACTGGCCAGACGAATGCGGTAGGCGTTAAAGCCCACGTTGTTGCCCACGCGTCCTGCCACGGTGCGGCCGCCGCCAAGGGTGAGCACAATGGCGCCGGGGGCTTGCCCCGGAACGATGAAGACGGCGACGTCGAGCTCGTGGCCTTCGATGGCAATGCGAATGACATCGCCATTTTCAACACCCAGGTGAAGGGCATCGCTGATGCTGATCCACGCGGGGTTGTCCCACGTGACTTTGGTGATGGGCTCGGGAAGCTCTTGCAGCCAGCCGTTGTTGGCGTGGCGCCCGTCGTACACCTTGGGGTCGCGGCGGAAGACGATTTGAATGTCGGTGTTGGGGCTGGACACGCCGGTGGGGCGGGCGCCTTTGACCGAAGGGCGGACCGTGGCGGCAGCCGAATTGGCAATGAGTCCGTCGTGCAGGGCCTGGTTCCAGTGGGTTTCGCTGAAGTTGGCACCCAAAAGGTTGGACCATGCACGGCGCACCAAGTCGCGGCCTGCGGTGAGGTCGTCGTGGGCGAGCGTGGCCAAAAGTTCAATCGCACTCACGCCGTTAAAGAGCGGCAGGATGATGGGCTGCTGAAGGCACACGGTGCCGTCCCATGCGTGTCCGTCGCCCCATGCTTCGAGAGGGTGGGCTTCATTGATGTGCCAATGGCAGGCCAATGAGGTTTCGTTTTGATAAAGGCCCAAGTGTGCACAGAGTGCGACGTTGTTTAGGGCGTCTTTGAAATTCAAATCAACCGGAGCGTCGAAAACCGGGTTGCCGCCCAAGATGAGCAGGCGGTCAACTTGGCCGCCTTTCATGGATTGCACAAGTTGCGTCAGGGCTTCAACACAGCGTGGTTCGTCGCCCGAAGGCTCGGCGGTGAGTGCAATGGTGGAGCCCACGTTGCCTAGGTGCTGGTTGATGGCCCAGGCCAAGGTATGAACCCCGGCGGGTTGGCTTGGCCCCACGGCGACGATGGATGCGCCGTGGTGTTTTGTAAGGTCTTTGGCGAGGCGATCAACAAACGATTGTTGGTCGTCTTTGAGTGCGACGCTGGCGCTAAAACCGGGAACACCCACGGCCTGCGCCAATGCGTCGAGCATGGCCGCGGTGTCGGAGGGGCGGGTTTGCAGGTGCACGTCGGCGTTGGATGAAGTGGGCGTGAATGCGGCGCTGATGGCGTACACGCGGCTCATGGTGCCGGCGTCGCAGCTTTTGCGAAGCTTGGCCCAGTCGCGGGCATGACGCAGGGCGGCGGGATGCTCGGTGAGCAGGTCGGCATCAAAGCTGGCGACGACCATGGCTTTGGAAAGATCGTATTGAGCACGAACGGCTTGGCCAAAGGCGTCGATTGCGCCTTGCACTTCGGCGTCGCGGTGCAGCGGCTCCCATGTGGTCCATGTGCCTTCGGGGAATGCCTTGGCAAAGGCGGCGCGGGCGGCATCGGCGGCGGGACCGCTGCGGGCCTCGCTTAGCACGGCCACACGCGAACCGCCTGCGGCGAATGTTTTGGCAAATGTTTTAAGGTCGCGTTGTTGAGCGTTGCCATCGCCCGCGTTGAATCGCAACACCGATCGGCTGCGATCGGGGTCGTACATTTCAAGAATGCTGGCCAAGGTGTAGGCGTCGGCTGCACCGCTGTGCAGTTCACCCGCGGCATAACGTGCGGCGTCACCCGAATCGGGGTGCAGGGGGCTGCCTGCCACATGAATCGGGCGGCCATCAAAGCTGGTGACAAACACGCCGCGGGCCACGCCGCCACGCTGGATCATGCTGGCGTAGTCTTGCGGCACGCCGGGCAAAGAGCCTTCGGGGCGTGCGTTGTGCGGAAGCACTTCTTGTTCGGGCCAGCGTCGGCAGCCGGTGAGGGTAAGACCCGCCAAAGCCATCGATGCGCCCGCAAGCTTCATGAATTGACGCCGCGACAGACCCAGCAGTTCATCGGGGTCGTAAGCAGGGAACTCGCTTGCGATCTGTTCGCGCAGCTCGGGGCTGTCGGCGTATTCGCGAAGGCTACGCCAGTAGGGGCGACCTTGCGGCTCGTCGGCGAGGTGTGCGGACGTGGAAAGAGTTTGGGGGGCGTCGTCGTTCATCGGTGGCAGGTGGAGCAGCTCTGCATGTAGGCGGCGTTGTGAACGTTGTACTCAGCTTTGACACGTCGGCCAACCAAAAGCTGAGCTTCCTTAAGGTTGGTGATGTTCGCGGCGATGACCTCGGGGTCGTCGAGTGGGGTGTAGGCCATGTTGGTCACCTCAGACGGTGGCCGCAGGTTTTTCTCAGGAGCGCGGTGGCAATCAATGCACCAGCCCATGGAGAGGTTGGCGTGTTGATGCACGCCTTCTTCACCCATGCGATCGACACGGCCGTGGCATGTGCTGCAGCCCACACCCTTGGTCACGTGGGCCGAGTGGTTGAAGTAGGCATAGTCGGCCAAGTCATGAACCTTGACCCACTTGACCGGTTTGCCACTGCGATAAGCCGCGTGCAACGCTGCAAGTTTGGGCGAATCTTTTTTGACGCCTGAGCCTTCTTTTTCGGGGTTGTGGCAGGCGATGCAGGTTTCCACAGGAGGAATGGCGGCAAAGCCGGTTTCCGTCACCGTGGTGTGGCAGTAGGTGCAGTCCAAGCCCAACTGGCCAACATGCAAGCTGTGGCTGTAAGGCACGGGCTGCTTGGGGCGATAGTTCTTGTTGAGCGTGTTGGGATTGAGTCCCAAGCCCACAAGCACGGGCACATACATGCCTGCCCCCAAGCCGCCGAGGAGAACCAAGGGCAGCAGGTAGTTCGCCCAACGGGGGAACACAAACTTGCTAGAGGAAGGGGTGGTTTCGGTTGGTGTGTTCACAGGAGCGGGTCCGGGGCGGAACAGCAAAATCGTTAACAAAAAAAACAGATGAAACAACGCGGGGTTGCGATCGCCGCGTTGAGGTTGCTTGATGTTTCACATGTCCCCCGAAAGGGAGACGCAGATTAGCGGTAATACCTGCCGTTGACAAAGGCAATGGTTTTGCAGGGCGTCTCTATTCGGACGCATGCTCAGCGTTTTGCTTACGCGTTACGGTTTTGCCGGAGGGTTGCCGCTGCTGGAGGGATTGTTTTGCGGGGTGGGTGCTGAGGCTGTGGGCCTTGCAAGAATGAGCAGCATGAACATGACTGCGCCGGGCCACATTGAAGGCGAGGCGGCGGCGGACACGATTGCCGCAACCAGCGACAACGCGACACCCAAGGCCAAAACACCCCAGAGCGAGCGGGCGGCATGAAGGGCGTCGCCGCCACCGTGCCGGGCAAGGGGGGCGTGGTGCGACGTGGAAGGCGACAGAAAGGCATGGCCGTGAAGCATGAACGTGGCGGGCACGGCGAATAAAAGCCAAAGCGACGGAACTATAAACCACGCTTTGGTAGGCAATTGAGAATCCGTCTGGATGGCGGCCAGCCCCAGCAAGGCGGCTCCGCTGGCCAATGTGAGTGTCCACCACGTGGCTTGGGCGGCAAGTGAATCTGCGGGTTTAATATTCATAATTTATTGCCAAGAATGGTGTTATTTGTATTTTGGAGTGATTTTAGTGCAGAGGCCCAAAATGAAGTCTATCTTAGGATTTGCTCACGGTAAGAGAAGTCTCATTGACGCGACCATTGAAAGGAGGCGGCTGCGGCTTGTCAACTGCTGGGGTTATCATTTCGCCCATGCTGCTTTGCCATTTGTTTAATTTAAGAAAAGCGACGCTCGGCCCCCCCTTGAAACGGGTCATGGGGGCGGGTGTCTTGGCGATGGGATTGGTGGGCTGCGGCGTGGGCATGAGCCCCGAAGCTCGTGAAGCCGCGCGGCCACGGCCGGTGGTGGTGCGTGGTGGCACGCCCGATGGCGGATCAACGGGCATTGCGTTGACTTCGGACGACGTGGTAGAGGCGAACACCGGCACATTGGTGGCGGGGCTGGTGGGGCAAATTGCGGGGCGGCCGATTTATGCCCATCGCGTGCTAGAGCCCTTGGAAGCCGAGTTGGCCCATTTGGGACAGCGACAGTCTCGGAGTGTTTTTCGAAAGCAAGCACGCGAATTGATTTTGCGGCGCATTCAAGGTTTGGTGCAAGACCGGCTTTACCTCAACGAAGCCGAGCGATCGCTTACTCCGCGCGAACGTCAGAACCTTGATACGTTTGCGATGTTGCAACGTCGTGAGTTGGTACGCCGGCATGGTCGAGGCTCGGAGATGCTGGCCGATCGCACACTGCGGGCCGAAACGGGTCGCACGTTGGAACAAACCTTGCGCGACAACCGCGATCTATTGATTGTGGGCACCTACCGTCGTCGAGAAATTGAACCTTTGATTAACGTGACACGGCGCGATGTTGAGCGCTATTACCGCGATCACAACGCGCAATTTAACCCCCCCGACACCCGCACGGTGCGCGTGATTTACACCATGCGTCAAGCAAACGCCGAGGCTGTAAAAACGCAACTGGAAACAGGCTCACGTTTTGTCGATGTGGCGGCCGACCCAGCGCTGAATGGCAACCGGGGTGGCGCTACATTGCTTACGGTGGAAGGCGATCAGTCGTTTGGCCCCGAGGTGGCGCCTGCTTTGGCGGTGTTGGAAGAAGGCGCATGGATGGGGCCCGTTTTCACGCCTGCGAGTCGGCGTTATTACTTTATTGAAGTGGAAGCGCTTACACGCGGCGACAAACAACCATTGGCCGAAGCGCAAATTGAAATTGAACGCATATTGCGCGATCAGCAACGCGAGCGATTGTCGCGTCAAGGTTTTGACAAACTTCGTCGCACTGCCAGCGTGACCCAAGAGCAGCAGATGGCCGACGCCGTGACACGCATTGCTGAGGCTCGCTTTGCGACGGGGGGTTAAGGCATTGCAATGGTGGCGCCGCTTAACAGGGCAAGGCGACGGTAAGACGCCGATAGAGAATTCGGCGAGTCCGCACGCTGCGCGGGTGGCCGGACGGCAAGCCATGGGGCAGCGCGGCGAGCGACTGGCTGAAAAATATTTGAAAAAGAAGGGTTACAAACGGCTTGCGCGAAATTGGCGTAATCGTTTTGGCGAAATTGATTTGCTTATGCGTGCTCCGCGCCAAGCAGGCGACAAGCAGCGGGCCGTGGTGGTGGTCGAAGTGAAGAGCGGTATTCGAAGCGACAAGTACCGCCCCGAAGACCATGTGAACCGAGCCAAACAAGCCCGGCTTGTCGCGCTCGCCGCACAAGTCATGCGCCGCTATCGTTTACAACACGAACGTTTCAGGTTTGACGTGGTGGCCGTGGTGTTTGACGGCGCCGACGATGATGATCCAGAGATTCGCCATCATGTGGGCGCGTTCGGGTCGCATGTGTAAGTGGGGTAACCGTTCGCAGGTTTAAAAAGGTGTTTGCGTTGGTGTAACGATTCACGGATTCCTCTTGTTTAAATGCTTTTTAAGACATTATCTCACGCAAAGGCGCAAAGGGCGCAAAGGAAAGGCGGGTTTTGTCCG
>JAZGFZ010000317.1:0-3980 GCA_036480015.1 Algisphaera sp.
GCAGATTTTTGGAGATCATTGCCCAGCCAAGCGGATGCGTCTCGTGCTTCGTCGGCCCAACTGATGGTTTGTGGGCAGGCGAAAAAATCCACGGGGTCAAACTCGTCGAGAATTTCACGGGGCGTGAGAAAGCGGTGTTGAAGCTGAAGGATTTCGCCGGGCAACTCTGCTAAAAAATCAAAGATGCCTGTTTCGGCGGCATGGTGCTCGCCAAAGGTTTCAAAATCCATAAAAAGATTGCGCAAGATCGCAGGATGTTCTTGATCTGTGGGATCGTTTTCTTGGGCCAAAGGCAGCGCTGCACTGCGGGTAACGCGAGCCGCGTAACCCGCGGCGGTGGGGCGGGTGTTGGGATTCCCAAAACGAAACGCAATGTCATCGCTAAACACATGGTGTTTAAGCAGCACAGGAAGACCGCAAGGCGATACGTACACGCGACCTGCAGGACGACCGGCCAAAATGGTGTCGGCCCCCTCGGTGAGCACACCGCGATAGCGCCCTGAGGTGTCGATGTGTTGCGCGACTTGGTCGTTGTATAAAAGCTCGGTGTTGCGCACCACCACAGGGGTTTGCCCAAAGTTTTTGTCAATCATGGCGCTATGGCGAGACAATTCTTGAGCGAAGAATTCGGGCGATTGCAAACCCGACAGATTGTGGTGGTAGGTTTCAGCCAAAAACTCTACGCAGCCGGTTTCGGCCAGCCGACGAAGGGTGTCGAGCACGTCGGGTGCAATGGCGTTCAGTTGCTCTACCAAGGTGCCGGTGATTGATAATGAGAAACGAAACGCCCCTGCATGTCGCAAGGTGGCATCCAGTAAAAGACGCGTCACAGGGCGATAAGAACGAAGCACGACGCGACGTGTTATTTCTTCGTTAAGGTCATGGTCAAAGTAGTGGTCGTGGTTTTCGAATGCGCCATAATGCCGCAGTCGATAGGGCTGATGCATTTGAAGATAGAGGTTGACAATGGCCATGGCAGACGTGGACGTGTGATGTGAAGAATGAAGTGATCCACCGTAAAGAGCGAATCAAGTGTTACAGCTTACCGTGATTTGTTTAAAAGATTGAGGGGGTTGGATTTGAGTCTGAACCCTGAGCACGATGGGCTTGGTTAACGTTGAGGGTGAGTTGACAGCGCGGCCCGCATGGCGGCGGCTTTGTGAAGGGTTTCTTGGTATTCGGCTTGTGGGGTGGAGTCGGCGACGATGCCGCCACCCACAGAAAAAGTGACGTGGCCTGTTTGCGGCGCGGATTGAGGCTCAACCAAAAGGGTGCGAATGGCGATGCTGAGGTTGGCGCTGCGGCCGCGCACCGCACCGATTGCACCGCAGTAAGGGCCGCGAGGCTGGGCCTCAAGCTCGCGGATGATTTGCATGGCGCGGATTTTTGGGGCGCCGGTGATGGAACCGCCGGGGAAGGTGGCTCGTAAAAGATGTCGCAGTGTGTAATCGTGATGCAAGGTGCCGGTGACTGTGGCGACGCCGTGGTGGACGGTGGGGTGGGTTTCAATGGTGCGGGGTTGGGCGACTTTAACACTGCCGTAGGTGCAAACGCGGCCCAAGTCGTTGCGCAAAAGATCGATGATCATGTTGAGTTCGGCGGCGTCTTTGGCTGAATCGCGAAGCTCATCGCGACCCTTTTCAGACGTGGCGGGGCGGGTGCCTTTGATGGGGCGGGTGGTTACATCGCCATTGGCAGAAAGTTTGAGGAAAAGCTCGGGGCTGGTGGAGGCCAAGGCGCGGGGGGGCTGGTTGTTTGTTGCAGGCAGCTCAAGGTAAGCGCCGTACCACGCGGGGGATTGCTGGGCGAGTGCCGCAAAAAGGGCACGCGGGCTTCCTGTAAACGAGGCGGTAAAGCGATGGGCGAGGTTGGCTTGGAAAATATCGCCTGCGGCAATGTAATCCAATGTGCGTCGCACACGGTTTTCATGAATGTGTTGTGGTTCATCGGGCGTGGGCTTGCCTGCGCCAAATGCGGGTGATGCGTTGGAACATGCGGGCGGTGCAGAAGGTGCTTCGTCATCAGGCCCCAAAAAAGACCAACGGTTTTCTTGGTGATCGTAAACCCACGCCCGGGGGCATCGGTGCATGACCATGTCGGGCCATGCGTTGGTGGAGGTGGGTGCAGGGCCCAGCACAGGTTCAAGGTGGTGGGCTATTTCGTAGCCGAGATACCCTAGATAAAGGGCTTGGTCATCACCGGCGACGATGTCTAAATCGGCGAAGGGATCGTTTTTAAACGTGGGGTTGTGAGGGTGAAGAGGGCCTTGCCATTGGGTGCGGCCGTGCTGGTGAATGAGCGTGCCTTGAGGAGATGCAATGACCGAATAGCGCGACCAGTGGGTGTTGAGGCGTCCCGAGTGAAGCATGGCAACAGGGCAATGCGCGGGCCACTGTTGCAAGACCTCAAGAGGGCTCAATGAAAAGTGAAAAGGGCGAGCGTCGGTGAACACGGGGTTAGTGTAGGTGAGTTTTTGGAACGTGTTGTGGCTGAGGGTGCTTCGGCCAAGTGTTTTACGCCAAAATGCCAAGACGTCAAGAAAGGGAATCTCAGGGGAATCTCAGGTGCCTGGCCCCGCGGCTCCGCCGCGGCTCCGGGTTGGATCCGAGTGGGCTGCGAATATATATGAGATGTGTGAGGTGCTGGAAAATAGATAAAAAAGGAAATAGGACGGGCGATTGGAAACAGACTTGTTCCATTAACGATACTGAGGATCCGGGTTATAAAAGCGTATCGGATACTAATGACTACCCAGTATCGAATGGGGATATTGGAAACTCTTCCTCGTCAACACCGGGCGATCCATACGGCGAAAATGGTCCGCTGGAGCCAGGTGATTATCGATTGACGCGTCACCCCATGGGATGGCGATGGGGGAGTCCTCCTGTGGTAACAAATCACCCAACTAAGCCCAATCATATCACAACTAGTTCCGGAACTTCTCGCAGTGGCGCAATGATACACAAGCAATATACGCGGTCTCATGGATGTATAACGGCGGTTGATGGAGACTTTTGCGACGAAACAGAACGGGTAATTGATGAATCTCCTACCGGTGACTTGCCTTTAGAGATTGTTGATGCTGGAGATTGTCCATGCCCGGCTTGAGGGAAAGGAGGCGATTTTCTGCAGTATTCGTCATTGCTTTAGTTGTTGTAGTATTGACTGGATTTTGTTTTTTTAAAAGTAGCCGTGCCGAAGTTCTTTTACCCAATGAGTCTGGACCTGAACTTTTTCATGACACCATTCGCGTCGGTAGTTTTAGTGTCTATCTTGTGAACAACGTCTATCTTGGGGAAAGAATGAATTTTTGGGGGGTGTGGGGAGATCCGCCGAGGTCTGTGTTGACTCGAATTGCAATCCGGGGAAGTCAAGAACAAAAATTTATTGCGATTCCGGATTATTGGGTTCATGATTTAGGAAATATTGTTTTTCCGAATAATTCAATATCCATATCCGATTTGGGAAACGGTTTGACCTTGTCATTTACTGGGGGTGATGGGATACATTCATATGAAGTGGTTTTTTTTCTAGAGTTTGAAGGGGAGTGGCAATTGAAGATACTGCGTAGAAGTGTTCAATACTTCGGCCCTTAGCAGCCTGTCGGACTGGGAATTTTGGGGAAATCTCAGGAAAATCTCAGGGGGCTGGCCCCGCTAGAAGATCTCGCGTTGTGTTTTTCTTTCATTTCGAAACCCGCATGGCTATTACCCTCTTCCTTCTGGCGTTCTCATTCTGGCACGCGTCGCTTACTTGTCTCATGGGGTGGAGTATCGGTGTCGCGACCGTCATGTTGCTAATCGGCCTGTTGCATCACAAAGAATTGGCTACGTACAGAAGCAGGGCATACGCAGGCGAATAATTTTCATAGGGCCTGGCACCTGAAAGGCACCTGAAACGTCTGGCGTCTGAAACATCCCTGAAGCATCTAAAACATCTTGCTTTAATGCCTTCCTTCGTGTCTTGGTGCCTTCCACGCT
>JAZGFZ010000318.1:0-4728 GCA_036480015.1 Algisphaera sp.
CGCTGGCTTGAGGAGCCCTGAAATAGAGATGTTATTTCAGAACTGCCCCTTAACCCCTTAATCCCTCAACCCCTTTGATGTGAATGTCTTCTCTTCCTGCATTGTTAACCCCTGAATTCATGGCGAGCCTTGATCGGCTTGATGTGCGATCACGCAAAATGTTGCGGGGGACGGTGCAGGGGGAGCGGCGTAGCAAGAAGCGTGGGGCGAGTGTGGAGTTTGCGGATTATCGCAACTATGTCGAAGGCGATGATTTGCGGCGGATCGACTGGAACTTGTACGCACGGCTGGACAAACTGTTTTTGCGTTTGTTTATGGAAGAAGAAGATTTGTCGGTGTCGTTGGTGTTGGATGTGTCGGGATCGATGGATTACGGCGACCCGAACAAGTTGGTGTACGCCAAGCAAATGGTGGCGGCGCTGGGTTATGTGGCGCTCACGCATCACAATCGGCTGAACTTGTATTCGTTTAGCGACACGGTGCTGGATCAAAGGGTGGGGAGGCGGGGTCGGCGGCCCATTCCTGAAATGGTGGAGTTTTTAAATCGTCAGGCCCCTGGGGGGGCGGGCGCCACGGCGGGGGATTTGTCGGGGGCGCTTAAGCGGCTAAGCAGTGTTCAGCGGCATCCGGGCATTGTGGTGGTGGTGAGTGATTTTTTTGACAAAGGCGATTTGTCTGAGGCATTTAAGTATTTGGCGGGCAGCAAATACGACGGCTATGCGGTTCAGCTTTTGTCGCCGCAAGAAGTGGATCCGGCCAAAGGCGGTGTGGTGGGGGATTTGAATTTGGCGGACATGGAAGACGGCGACAAGGCGCAGGTGTCGGTGTCGGGGGCGCTGCTTAAAAAATACGCGGCGAATTTAGAGGCTTATTGCCAGCATGTGAAGGCGATGTGTACGCGGCGCGGACTCATGTATTTGGCGGCGACCACCGACGTTCCGGTGGAGCGGGTGGTGTTGCAGTATTTACGAGAGCGGGGGCTTTTGGGATGAATGGCAAACGTCTTGTACAAATAGGGGAGGGCTGCAAATGAGTTTTTTGAATCCGATCAACGCGTTGATCGCGGCGGGGGTGACGTTGCCGTTGCTGGTGAGCTTGTATTTTTTGAAGCTGCGGCGCAAGACGATGGCGGTGCCCTCGACGCTGCTTTGGAAAAAGTCGATTCAAGACCTTCAGGTGAACGCGCCGTTTCAACGCATTCGCAATAATTTGCTTTTGTGGCTGCAATTGGCCTTGCTTGCGTTGCTGTTGGTGGTGTGGGCTCGGCCCACGCAAGAGGCTCAGGTGGTTGCGGGTGATCGGGTGGTGTTGCTGGTGGATCGGTCGGCGTCGATGAATGCCACCGATGGCCCGGGCGGAATAGCGCGGTTGGAAGCGGCCAAGGCAGCAGCATTGGAGGTGGTGGAAGGTTTGGCCAATGATGGGGTGGCGGGCGCGATGGTGGTGACGTTTGCCCAGCGGGCAGCGGTGGTGCAGTCCTTTACCAATGATGTGGATTTGCTGCGACGGGCCATTGCCGACATTCGCCCCAGCGATCAACGCAGTCGCATTGAGCCCGCCTTGGCGGTGGCAGAGCAATGGGTGACGGCGGGTGATGGCGACAGCGGCAATGAGGGCAATGTGTTAAGTGTTTATGTCATGAGTGATGGCAAGGTGCAGCGCGAAGGGGCTCAAGAGCCTGCCTTGCCGGGGGCGACATTGAACTTTGTGAAGTTGGGGCGTTCTGACACGGCCAATGTGGGCATTGTGCAGGCCTCGGCACGGCGCGATGTGGACGACCCCACCAAGGTGCAGGTGTTTGCGGCACTGCAAAACAGCGGCCCCGATCCGCTCACGGTGAATCTCACCTTGCTTCGCGACGGACAGGTGCAGCGCACCCGCGCGGTGGTGGTGCCTGCGGCGATGGCGGGGGGCGAAGCAGGCCAAGTGGGCGAAACCTTTGCGTTGCGGGTGAACGGCGGCGCCATGGTGGAAGTGTTTCATGATCGACCCGATGCCTTGGAATCTGACGATCGGGTTCGGCTGGCAGTGCTGCCCGCTCGGCAACTGCGGGTGCTTTTGGTAAGCCCCGGCGGTGCGAGCCAAACCTATTTGCGTGAAGCGCTGGTGGCCGCGGGGGCACGCGAAGTTCAGGTGATGGCCCCTGATGTGTTTGAGCGAATGTCGCCTGATGCCATACGCGATGGCGGCGACGGAGCGGGTGAAGGTTACGGCGTGTTGGTGTTTGATCGTTACGCACCTTTAGAAGAACCACGCGTGGCGAGTTTGAGCTTTGGCGCCGCGCCGCCCGTGGCGGGGCTTGAGGTGGTGCCTGCGGCGGCGGATTCAGAAGCGTCTTCTCAAGGGTTGCAAAGCGTGTTGACCTGGAAGCGGGATCACCCGGTGATGGCGTATGTGGCGTTGGATGATGTCACGCTGAGCAAGCCGGGCCGGTTGGTGGTGCCTGCATCGGCCCAAGTGTTGGCGATGGGGGTGGCCGGGCCGTTGATGGCTCAGGTGTATGGGGCTCAAGGGTTGCGTCATGTGGTGGTGAGTTTTGATGTGCTTGAAAGTCGCTGGCCCCACCATTGGAGCTTTCAAGTGTTCATGGTCAATGCGTTAGAAACATTGGGCTTGAGTGAGCAAGTGGGAGCAGGGGAAGCGTCGCTTGCGTATCGCACAGGCGAATCGGCCACGGTGCCGGTTTCGGGCGAGGGCGGCGTGGTGCGCTATCAAGGCCAAGGCCGTGCTGCTGGCGTGGCCGTGGCGGGCAGCCCGCGCCAAGGTCGAGCCGCGCTGGCGGGGTTTGAAAAAGTAGGGCGCTATGATGCAGCGGCCGAATCGAGAACGCGGGTGGCGTCGCCTTACGATCAATTGGTGGTCAATTTGCTAGACCCCTTGGAAAGCGATTTACGCTCTGCCGAAACACTCGCAGTCAGCAGCGGAGCGCCCGTGGCCAGCATGGCCGCCGCCGGCGTGGCCCGCCACGAGGTATGGCCATGGTTCGCGTGGGGGGCACTGGGTTTGCTGGCCTTGGAATGGTGGGTGTACACACGGCGAATGCGGGTGTGAGGGGGTTGGTGTTTTTACGCCAAGACGCAGAGCCGTCAAGACGCCAAGGAAGGCAGGGGAGCGAGTCGGGTAGAGTTATTTGAAATTGCCCCTTATCCTCGTTGTGACTCGCCAAAAAAGGAGATGGTATGGTTCGCCGTTTGTGCTTAAGTGTGTGTTTGGTCGCGTTTTTGTCGATAGGGTATTCATTTTACTCTTATTATTTGAAATCAGGTCCACTGGGAGTGGGTGATTTCACCAAAACATTTCATGTGATTCTTGGCCCTGATTCGCAAGGGATTCAAGTGTTGGCTCCCTATCAATACTACATGCGAAAAAAGAACGAAGAGAGCGAGACCGTTAATATAACGCGTGTGCGTGATGGTGAAGTTTTGTTTACGCTGACAATGGACAAGGATTATTTTGGTATTATCGAGGGTGCTAAAATGCCTGTTCGATTCACTAAAGAAGGGCCTGGGGGTACGGGGGTATGGACGGTTTTTTATCATGACGATGAACCGAACGCCGCATTACTTACTGGCGAGTCAAAAGAAACAGAAATTTGTTTTATGGTGGGGGACCGGGGAATACTAGACGAAGAATCTTTTTTGTTTGTTCTTCAATCAATCACATTTGAAAAAGCGGATCCTTTGAAACATCCTGGCGATGGCAACTCGTCGTACTGGCCTAGGGGTGGTCGTGATTTGATTCCCGTTCCGAGTTCGGAGATTGAAAAGCGTACTGATATTCAAGTTGACCCCGTCCGACCTGGCGATTTTTCTCACAGCGCTAAATTGTTTTCGAGTCGTCGCGAGATTGATTTCGAGGAGATTGATTTTCAGGCCCATGCTAGACCGGTTTATTATGCCGACACCCCTGGCAAGATGGCGCATTATCGAATATCGATTGAAAGAAGAATTGGCGGCAAAGAAGGTTCGTCGATCATATTGTTTTCGCAGAGTATCAAGCAAGTTAGCCCTGACTTGTTGAAAAAACGGATGGACCAAATTGCATCTTATGATCCTGCGGAAGAGTGGATTGAATTTGTTGTCGATGAATATATTTGGCGTGTTCCCCTAAGGTTGTTGCGTGCCAAGGCGAAAAAGGGGTATTGGGAGAAGGGGACAGAAAGGACGTTTTTACATAACGGGGATCGCAAGGGGCTGTTGCCGTTTTAGTGGGTGGGTCTAGAGAAAACCTAGGGCCGCACCCCGCAAAAAATATTTTATCCTCAAATGATGCAGGTTGAAGACAGGTTAAAAGAAGTGTCGTAGGTCAGGCGTACCCGCCTGACTGCTGATTGTCTTGGGGTTGTTTGAGTCTGGCAACGATGAGTCAGGCGAGTACGCCTGACCTACGGGATTTTCACGAGGTCTAAAATGGGTCGGGCTCGTGTGAGTCATCGGAATCAGATTGGTTGCTCGCAATCCTTTTGCCTTTTTGTCTTCCTTCGCGCCTTTGTGCCTTCCACGCTTCGTGTTTGTCTTGGGATGTTGAACACGGACATCGCCACGGGGTTGGTTTCTAAGACAGTTGCCTCGCGCAAAGGCGCGAAGGCGTAAAGGAATGGCCATTTAAACCTTGTGTGCGAGGTAAATCACTTGCGTGGGATGGCGTGCGGGTCTGTTTTTAGCCCCTGCGGCTCAATCCGCCCGTACACTGCCTTTCATGGCTAAGAAACCCACCCCCAAATCCACT
>JAZGFZ010000319.1:0-4671 GCA_036480015.1 Algisphaera sp.
AAAACCTGCGCAACCAACTGGTGCAAAGTGCTCGCACATTGGCCCAACGCCCCGCCGAAGAACAAACCGCAGGGCTTGATCAAATGGGCAGGCTTTTGGCCGATTTGGGACCACAACTTCAAGCTTCACTTCAAGAGGCCATCGCAGGGTCATCTCACAACAATCCCCCCGACACCCCGCCACACGCCAAAGATGATTCTGTGGCCACCAGCGTCGCCCAAGCACTGCATCGCGGCGAAAAAGCCGGGGCACAACTTTCAACCGAAGCCCTGATGCTTTGCCAAAAACTCGCTCAATTGCGACCCGACGGCCATGCGTCCGACAATTTGGCCTCCCGTGTTGCTCCCAACACCAACGCCAACAACACCGACGACGCCAACCCCGCCGACACCTTGGCCGACGCACTCGAATCGATTTTCAGCCGCTACGACCCCACCGAGTTCACCCCCGACGATTATCAATCGCAAATCCGAAGCACACTCGACGTTGCCATTAAATCAAAACAGTGGGCCCATCTCGAACACACCTTTTCGACCAACGCACTGGGTGTACATTGCGCCAAAGTGGCCAACCATCTTTTACTCGAATCATTGGATTCCAAGGGCAACCCGCTTGCCCCGTCACCAGTGTTGCAGCAATACATTGCCGATTCCATTGAACGGTTAATCGAAGCACGCTCTTTTAACATCCTGTTCGATCGCATTCAAAGCAACGACCCTGTTTTTTCTCAAGCCCTGACTCAACCCAACATCATTGATAGCATCCTTCATGCCGACGCGTGTGACGAGCAGGGCGAAAACATCTCCATTTTGACCGATCTTTTACAACGTGGCGGGCCACAAGCCCTCGACCACGTCACCCGCCGGATAATCGACGACACCGATTTTTCAATCGGTCAAGCCGCCGCGAAACTCATCACCACCACCGACATCACCCTTCGCTGCGGCGCGCTGTATCACGCCTTGGCCCAATCGCCTTGCCCGCTCCCGCAAAAAGCCCAAACGCTATTCAAAGACATGGGCTTCAAGACCACGATCGATGTGATTAAAACACGACTCACCAATCAAGATCCCATCCAACGCTGCGCCGCATACCAACTTTTAGCCGCCGCCCACCCACAGTGGCCCGCTCACTTCATTTCACGGGCCTTGCGTGACAAAGAGCCCTCTGTGCAAACATGCGTGATCAATCAACTCATCGCCGGACGCAACGCCCAACACCTCGACTTAACCAAAGTGGTTCTCGAAGGAATCTCCTCGGCAGGCCTTTTGCCCACCGAAACTTTTAACCGTTTGGCCCAAGCCGTCCTCAGCCGCGGCCCTGAAGGCGAGAAAATCGCCGCCCACGTTTTAAAATCACTCGCCTACACATTCAGCCCAAGCCGCGCGGCCATGGCCACCCAACTGGCCAAACAGCTCGCAGCCCATGACACCCACCCCGCAGTTCACAAAGCCCTGCGTGCTTGGCGCATGACCCCAGCACGACTTGTGGCCCGATTCAACATCACCTCTAAAAAAACCAACTCACTTTCCACCCCCAACCCCACCGACCCCAACCGGGAGGCCGCGTGATTCAGGAATTCGACCAAGCCCTGTGTGCTCTGCAAAGCGCGGTCTTTGGCCGCGAAATTTACAGCCCAGACCACCCCCAAGTGACCTCTCAGATCACCCGCGCCACCGCACTCATCAATGCGTTGCTCACCAAGCGATCGTCTGTCTCCTTCATGGCCTTTGATGACCGTGTGATCTTCGACGACCAACGTTTGCCCTCAGGCGCCAACCTTGCCTCGGGCCTCATCGCCCGCCTGCGTCGTCGCGGCGTTGAGTGTGTCACTTTTGAAGCCGGGCTGACCGAATCGGAGCTTCTCCAATGGCTTTCCCACTTCGACAAAGACGCGCTCAACACCCATGAGCCGCCCGCCCACACCGATCACATTCAAATGGGTTATCTCGACGGTGTTCAAGTCGATACAGAACACACCGATTCCGCCAAATCAACCGAAGCTCAAGCCCCCGATCAAAACTTTTTCGACCTTGACGCCGACTGTTCCGATGTCGGCGTCAACCTCATGGAGCCCGGTAGCGCCGTCGAACAATTGTGGGGAGACCCCGGCGACACCACCAACCTTGAAGGCATTACAGCACTGGTCGAAGACATCAGCCTGAGCGTGCGTGGCGCAGCGGGTGCGTTGCTTCCACTGGCCTCCCTCAAGCACCACGACGAATACACCTCGGTCCACACCATCAACGTGGCCATGATGTCCACCGCGTTGGCCCAACAAGTGGGCTTGGCAAACAACTTTGTTCATGACATTGCGGTGGGCGCGGTTTTGCATGATTTGGGCAAACGCGAAATTTCCCCAGCAATCCTCAACAAAGCAGGCAAACTCACCGACGCCGAATTCAATGCCATCAAACACCACCCCGCCGCCGGAGCCCGATCATTGCTTGAAATGAGCAACGTGCCCGAAATCGCCGTCTTGATTGCTTATGAACACCACATGAACCTCGATGGCAGCGGCTATCCGGGGCTGGGAAAATCCAAGCAAACACCGCATCTTTGCAGTCAAATTGTTCAAATTGCCGACGTTTACGATGCTCTACGCACCCACCGGCCTTACCGCCGCGCCATGAGCCTCGACCAAACCGCCAAAATCATGAATCAAGGGGCAGGCACCGAATACGACGCCGACCTTCTGCAACTGTTTTTCGACCATGTGGCGGCGCGAACCACGTTTTCGCCTAAAACCACCACTGCGGCCTAAGAACGTCTTGCGAGAGGTCAAAAAAACAGTGCGTAAGCGCATCACGCCTACAAAAAACACCGCGTCCCGGTAAGCTATGGGTTCTTTATAGGAACCCCTCCATGCTCATCGTTATTGTCGCCGCTGGCCCTGACAAGGGACGCATTTTTGAATTCGACGGCAAACAGCCGGTTGTTTTGGGCCGCGAAGACGGCGAAGAAAACGTCGAACTCCAGCTCAACGACCCAAGCGTTTCTCGCCGTCACGCCCGTTTGTGGTGCGAAGCAGGCCGCTGGTATTCGCAAGATCTCGATTCACGTTCAGGCACCAAACGCAACGATCACACACTGGATTCTCAAAAACACGCCCTGCGCGATGGCGACCGCCTGCAACTGGGCAACACGGTGCTGGTGATCAGTCGCAAGCAATCGTCAAGCACCCGCGCCGACAACGCCACAGCACCGCCTTCACAACCGCCCACCCGTAAGCGTCTACGCACCCTTGCTTGGATCAGCGGCGGCGCAGCGGCCGCGTTACTCATTGGACTCAACGTTGCATCACTGCTTACGCAACAACAAGCCGCCCAGCAGCTTGATCGCGGTCTAAGCCATCACTTGGCCCAAACCCAAGACACTGTCAACCAAGGCGTCTCCGAACTACGCGGCCTTGTTGCCGTCACCCCCGAAATCAAAAGTGCCATCGACCGTTTCGCAGGCCACACCGATGCCAAGCTCGACGCCACCCTCGACGCACTGGCCCGTGCCGAACAAGAAGATGTCGTCTTAACCAACGCCTTGGCATCCTTGCACAACCAGCTCGAGGGTCTCAGTGGCTTGGAGCAAGCCACCGCCCTTGCCGCCGAAATCACCACCCTGCGCACCACACTTGCCCAAAAACACACAAGCTTCGCCACGCTAACCACCCAGCTTGATGCCATTGCTCTGCACATTGATCACCTAGACCAAACCGCCCGCCACACACCCGGCGCCAATCCCAACAGCTCCAACATTCCCAACGACCCCAACATCAATCTCAGCCTCAACACCATCATGGCCGCGCTCGAAGAACTTCGTCGCGATGCAGCAGCCGACCCACTGCGCCCCCAACTCGAAACCTTACTTGCCCGCCTTTCAACCCGGCAGCCAACCCCGCCGCACGTCGATGCATCCCTCAGCACCCCCTCCAATCCTGCTTTAAACCAAGTGCTCGCACAACTTCAATCGCTGCATCAAGACAACCGCCACCTCGACGCCCAACTCGACGCCTTGCGATCGGCCCCGTTTGAAAACCGTGCCATGCTCGACGAAGCCCTTGCCCAATTGGGCAAACAAGACCAAGCCACCCAACAAGCCGTTGCCAAACGACTTGACCTGGCCATGGCCGAACTACGCGGCAAATCCATCACCGACGCCGACCAACTGCGCCGCCTTATCAACCGCGAAGTGGTTTCTGCGGTTGACCACGCCAAAACCACCACCGCACGCCGAAGCGGTTCTTCGCGCCCCGCACGCCTCACCCGCACCGAGGCGGCCTACCAACTTGCCTTCGAATCAGGCCAAAAAGTCACCATCGGCACCCTGTCCACCGATCCCGAATCGGGCGAAACCACCGGCGGCCGCATTCTTGATCCCGCCTTGGCCCAAGCCCGAGGCTTTGAAAACTGGCGAGATTGGTATCTCATGGATGACCTCGCCGCCCGCAAACAAACCCGCAACGCCGCCGCCGCCGTGGCCCGCAACGATCGCACACGTGGCAACGGCGTGTTGCAACTACCCGCCACAGCCACGCCCAGCACACCCGTCACTTCAACCGTTGAATTCAGCGCCTCACCTGCAGAGTAGTGCAGCGTCAAGCCTGGTTTTCAGGGTAACGCGTTGAGCTCGCTTGCGGATCCCGCACCGCTTGCCCAACAGGCCCAACCCCAAGAT
>JAZGFZ010000320.1:0-30257 GCA_036480015.1 Algisphaera sp.
TCTCGCCTGTCATTCGCCCACAGGGCGAACGCGCATTCAACTCCATCGCTCGCGACACCCTCAACACATCCTCTGCAGCGTCTCAATCATCCCTTTGCCTTTTCTTGGCGTCTTGGCGTCTTGGCGTCTTGGCGTCTTGGCGTTATTCACCGTTATTCACCGCCATCCACCGCATCCGGCACATCATCCCAACCCGAAAACCGCTCACCCACCCGCCACGCGTCTCCGTCCCGTGCTAACCACACCCGCGCGCTCAGCGCGGCCAGGTCGTCTTCGTTGACCACGGGGTGCAAGGTCACGGCTGAAAGCTCTGATGCGTTAAGCCCTTCGGGACATGCCACCACGGCGTCGGTGGGTAGGTTCATGGCTTGCACGGTTTGGCCCACGTCCATGAGCGCCGCGTATTTTCCGTTGCGGTACGCATTGTAAAAATCGCTTTCTTCGGCCTCGGCTCCGGCCCCGGCCCGTTGATCGCGAATCACGTCGCCCACGCCCACGAGGTTTCCCAGCACCACGGCCCCCAGCATGACGCCGCGCACGCGGGCGCGATGGGGTTTTAAAATCCGCTGGGTCATGGCGCCCAGCACGGCCAACAAGCCCATCATTAAAAGGGGAATCAGTGGCAATGCGTAGCGGCCTTCGGGTAAAAAAACCACCCACTGCACCAAACAGGCAATCCACAAAACGCCCCAAAAGCGTCGCACTTTCAGCAGCATCACGCCGCCTGCGATCAACACCAAGCTCACCAAGGTGGCGGTGAAGGCGTCGGCGTCCATGCCCAAGGTCACTTCGACCAAATGCTCGGTGAGTAGTGCCCACAGATTTTCACCACTTCGGGCAAAATCCATTTCTTTTACATGCCAGTAAAACAAACCCACGTCGTCGCGCACGGCGGGTGAAAAAAACCATGCCGTCGCCAGCGCCCCGGCGCCTGCCAACAAAACGCCCATGCCGCGCCGTCGCTTGGCGGGGTCGGCCAAGGCGTCCCACACCTCGGCGGCGACATATGCCGCGGCCACCACGGCGGCCACGCTGCGAAACACCGCCATGATCGCAAAGCCCAAGCCAATCAATCCCCAAGCGCGCAGCGCCGCAGGCCACCCCAATCCCGCACGCCGCCATTCATGGCCCAAGCACACCAACATCAAGCCCACGGCAAAAGGCATTTCGGTGAGCAGGTTGGTGGTTTGCTCAAAAAACAAATGGTTGGTGGCGGTGAGTAGCACCACGCCCCACGCCAGCATGACACCCGCCACGCGCCGCATCACCGCAAAACTTAGCCCCAGCACCGCCGCCGCGCAGGCCAACATGAACCCTTGCATCATCCAGCCCGGCCCTCCCAACAAGGCAAACATTCCAGGCAATCCCACGGGCGAATCGTCGGCCAAGCCTTGGCCGTTAATCATGCCCTGCCCTGCGGCCAGCGATCGCCCCACGTTGGCATACAGCGCGCTGTCGGGCGTGATGCGCCATTGCCCGTTGAACCCCGCGACATAAAGAAGCACCACGACCGCCCCCAAAACGCGCCAATGCCGCCATGCCCACGCCAAGCCCGGGCGCCACGCCTGAGCCCACACTTCAACAGGATTCACCGGGCATTTGCGCATTGAGAAAAGCCTACGGGAAAAACCGAGTGTAAAAGCCCAATGCTTTACAATGCTCACCCGCCGCGCGACCTCCCGGTCGCCTTGCCGCCCTATCCCAAGCCCACCTCTGTGCCCACTTCTGTGCCGCCCCAACCCGTCAACACGGTCGAAACCGTTATTGAGCCTGTGCGCGGCTGGGGCTTGCCTGATTTTCGCGCGGTGTTTCAAAGCAGCGAGCTGTGGTGGGCCTTGGCATGGCGTGATTTACGCGTGCGCTACCGCCAAACGGTTTTGGGTTTGGCGTGGACGGTCCTCACCCCTTTTATTTCCATGGTGGTGTTCAGCGTCATCTTTGGCAGCCTGCTGCAAGTGCCCACCGACGGCCACCCTTACCCGGTGATGCTTTTTTCGGGCTTGCTGGTGTGGCGATTGTTTGAAAATGTATTGCACGCGGCATGCCAAAGCCTCATCGTCAATCAAAACCTCATCGGCAAGCTTTATTTTCCTCGCTTGCTTTTGCCACTCACGCCCATCCTTACTTTTTTGGTGAACTACTGCGTGGGACTCATCATTCTTGCCGGGCTCATGGTGTGGTTTCAAATGATGCCCACATGGCGGCTGCTCACCTTGCCGCTTTGGGTGGGCTTGGCCATTTTGGCGGCGCTGAGCATTGGCCTTTGGTGCGCGGCGCTCAACGCCATCATGCGCGACATTCAACACGCCATTCCTTTCATCACTGGGCTCATGCTTTTTGTTACCCCGGTGATGTACACCCAAAAATCCATCACCGCGCGGTTTCCCCAAGCCTTGCTGGCGGTTTATGAACTTAACCCCATGGTGGCCATCATCGACGGCGCCCGCTGGGCCGTGCTGCCTGGCTGGGCCCCGCCCAACGGCATGGCGGTGGTGTCGTTGTCCATCATGTTTGTGGTGCTTGTTGGCGGGCTTGTTTTCTTTACCCGCGCCGAGCAAAACGTGGTGGACGTGGTATGAGCCGTTCGCTTCCCACCGTCGAAGTCACCAACCTTGGCAAGCGTTATCGCTTGGGCCGCATGACCCCGCGCGAGTCGCTGGCCCGCGTGCTGGGCCGCGCCCGCACCGACCACCCCGAAAACCACCACTGGGCCTTGCGTAAGGTGTCGTTCACCCTCAACCGTGGCGACGTGCTAGGCGTGGTGGGTGCCAACGGCGCAGGCAAAAGCACGCTCTTAAAACTCATGAGCCGCATCACCCACCCCACCGAGGGCCGGGCGCTTATTCGCGGACGCGTGGGCAGCTTGCTCGAAGTGGGCACCGGTTTTCACCCCGAACTCACGGGCATGGAAAACGTGTTTATCAACGGCGCTATTTTGGGCATGAGCCGCAAAGAAATTCGCTCGCAATTGGCCAACATTCTCGAATTCGCAGGCATTGGCAAATACATCGACACCCCCGTCAAGCGTTACTCCAGCGGCATGTACACCCGGCTGGCCTTCGCCGTGGCGGCCCACCTTGAGCCCGAGGTCATGATTGTTGACGAAGTGCTGGCCGTGGGCGATGCCGCATTTCAAAAACGTTGCCTCGACAAAATGCACGACGCTGCCGAATCGGGCCGCACCATTTTGTTTGTGAGCCACGGCGCCGGAAACGTGCAAAAGCTATGCAACAAAGCGCTGTATTTAAAAGACGGCCAACCCGAGGCCTACGGCGAAGTCCAAGCCATTCTCGACCGCTATCAAACCCCTGAAGAAGACGCCTCGCCGCCCACGCCTCAGGTGACACTGCCCCCCCCCAAGCTGGACGCCCCCGTCGAAGGCCTGCATTTGCGCTTTGCCAACACCCACGGCCAACCCGCCACGCGCTTTGCCTTGGGCGAACCTTTTTCTGTCGAGCTTGACCTCAAAGTGCATCGCACCCTGCCTGCATGCGTGATTGCCTTGGGCATGACATCCGCCGATGGCACACCTGTGTGCACCTGCTGGTCGCCCCCCGCCGACCTGCCCCCCGGCCAGCACCGCGTGCACTTTCCCATCGAGCTGCCCTTGAAGGCCACCGCCCTTCAGTTTGCCCTTGGCATCAGCAGCAACGACCTTGTGCATTACTACGCTTCTGAACTGGGTCACATCAACATCGGCCCCAACATCGCCCCACACATTCCCGCACTGCAAAAAACCACTGCTGCCAGCGGCTTGATGATCAACCCCCACGCGGCCCAAGTGCTCACACTGGCATCCAACGCTTCCGCACCCACACCCGCCACATCACCCGCCCCAACTTTAGACGCATCATCGGCACCCGCCCCTGTTTCTTCCACGGAGACCTCACATTGATGACCTCTTGGCAAAAACGTTTTGCCCAGTGGAAACAACGGCGCCGCGTCTTTGCGCGCCTGTCGGCCCATGGCCCGCTTGCCCAAAGCGGCCTCCGCACCATCGAACTCGAACAACGCGCCGACCAGTTAGACCGCTACGTCCAACAGCGCCACCGCTACGCCATCTTGCCGGGTGCCGAAACGTTAAAAAGCGACGACGATTACCCTTGTTTGGGCGACGATTTGGCCGTCACCCCCATCGACCCCCACTACGTGTACCAGTCGCATTGGGCCTTTGAAAAAATTCAACACAAGGCCCCCTCTCGCCACATCGACGTGGGATCACTCGATCTTTTCCTCGCCCTGCTTTCCAACGTCACCCACGTCACCTCGGTGGACATCCGCCCCCTTGCCCTCACGCTGCCGAATTTCACCGCACTGCCGGGCAGCCTTGCCGCGCTGCCTTTTGCCAACGGCTCTGTCGCCTCGCTGTCATGCCTGCATGTGGTTGAACACGTTGGACTGGGCCGTTACGGCGACCCTTTAGACCCCCACGGCACCCACAAGGCCCTGGCCGAACTGGCCCGCGTGCTGGCCCCGGGCGGTCGGCTGTATCTTTCGTTGCCTGTGGGCCGCGCCCGAACCCACTTCAACGCCCACCGCGTGTTTGCCCCCGACCAAGTGGTGTCCATGCTGCCCGGGCTTGAATTGGTGTCTTTCACCACCGCCGACGACCACGGGCGCTACCGCCCGAACATTCAGCCCACCGACGTCTGCGGTTCAATCTACGCTTGTGGCATGTACGAGCTCACCCGTTCTGAAAGCCCTCCTGCATGATCCGTCGCTTTTTACCCCGCCACCGTGCCGCACGCGCCGCCGAAGCCGCCCAACAAGCGCAAGCCGCCGCGCTCGCCGCACGCGAAGCCCAAAAGGCCGCGCTGCGTGCCCGCAGTGGAAACTGCGGCCTGCGCAATGCCGCCGACCGCGAAGCATGGGTGCATGCCGCCTTGGCGCAAATTCCAAACGGCGCCACCCTGCTCGACGCCGGTGCCGGTGAAGGCCGCTACCGAAAAGCCTGCGCCCACCTCAACTACGTCGCGCAAGATTTCAACCAATACGACGGCAGCGGCAACGGCGACGGACTCCAAACCGGCTCGTGGGAATCCACCCCGCTGGACATTGTCTCCGACATCACCGCCATTCCCCGCCCCGACGCCAGCTTCGACGCCATTTTGTGTTCCGAAGTGCTTGAGCATGTCCCCGAACCCATTGCCGCCCTGCGCGAACTGGCCCGACTGCTCAAACCCGGCGGCACACTTGTTCTCACCGCCCCCTTTGCCAGCTTCACCCACTTTGCCCCCTATTTTTTTCAAAGCGGACTCAGCCGCTATTTTTACGAACACTGGTTTGCCAAACTGGGCCTCACCCTGCAACGTCTCGATCACAACGGCAATTGGTTTGAATACCTTGCCCAAGAATTGCGCCGCCTACCCCAAGCCGCGCAAGACCATGCCAGCGTGACCCTGCAAGACGACGATCTTGAACGCATCGACCATGTGCTGGCCTGCGTGGCCGCCTGTTCCAAGGCCGACCATGACTCACACCACTTTGCAGCCTATGGCCTGCACCTTATTGCCACCCGCGACAACACCCCGCTTCCTCCCCTTCAGGCGACATCACCGTGAGCTGCACCCCCGACCTTTTCTGCCAACACCCCAACCCTGTGTGGATTGAAACCGGCACCTATTTGGGCGACGGGGTGCAAGCCGCTCTCGACGCAGGCTTCGCCGAAATCCACAGCATCGAACTCAGCAGCGCACTGCACCAGCAAGCCAAAGAACGCTTTGCCAACAACCCAAACGTGCACCTGCACCAAGGCGATTCCGCCACCTGCTTGGCCCCGCTGATCGCATCCATCAACCAACCCATCACCTTCTGGCTTGATGGCCACTACAGCGAAGGCAACACCGCCCGAGGCGAAAGCAACACCCCACTCCAACGCGAGCTGGCCGCCATTGCGGCCCACCCCCTTCGCAACCACACCCTGCTCATCGACGACGTACGCTGTTTTGGCACCGACGTTTTCGAAGGTTACACACTCGACAGCGCCTTAACGGCCATTCAAAAAATTCGCCCCGATTACCTTATCTCATACGCCGATGGAACCACCCCCGGCGACATCCTCGTTGCTGTTCCCCCCGCATGAAAATCCTTCACGCCGTCGAGTTTTATGAACCCAGCGTGGGCGGCGCCCAAGCCGTCGTGCGCGAAGTTTCCGAACGCCTTGTGGCCCGTGGCCACCAAGTCACCGTGGCCACCACCGCCCTGCCCGAACGCACCACCTTCGAACACAACGGCGTCAACATCGTGGGCTTCAATGTCTCAGGCAACTTCGCCAACGGCATCTGCGGATCCATCGACACCTACCAACGTTTTCTCGCCGACGGCGACTTCGATGTCATGATGGCCTACGCCGCCCAGCAGTGGACCGTTGATGCCGCATGGGGATTGTTCGACCGCCTGCCCTACGCCACCGTGTTGGCCCCTTGTGGTTTTTCAGGGCTTCACGACCCGCGCTACGCCAACTACTTCGCACGGCTTCCCCGTCTGATGCGACGTTTTAACCGTCTCATTTTCCACAGCGACACCTACCAAGACCGCACCTTCGCCGACTCCCACGGTCTGCAAGACATCAGCACCATCATCCCCAACGCCGCCGACGGCGCTGGCTTTCCCAAGCCCGACCCCGAAGCCGACGCCATCCACGCCGCCGCCTTTCGCCAGCGCCACGGCATCCCCGCCGACGGGCCGCTGCTGCTCACCGTTGGCACCCACACCGGCATGAAGGGCCACGCCTGCACCCTCGCCGCGTTTCGCCAGCTCGACGCCTCGCCCGCACACCTACTCATCATTGGTAACGGCACCCCCAACACCGGTTGTTGGAACGCCTGCCATCGCGGCGTCAAGCGAGCCACCCGAGGCCGCAAAACAGCCCGCACCCTCGACCTCCCACGGCCCGAAGTACTCGCAGCTTTTCGTGCCGCCGATCTGTTCCTTTTTCCTTCGCGCATCGAATGCTCGCCCTTGGTTCTCTTCGAATGCCTCGCCGCGGGCCTGCCGTTCGTCGCCAGCCCCGCCGGCAACAGCACCGAAATTGCCGCGTGGAGTGATGGCGGCCTCATGGTCCACGCCACCGGGCCCGCGCCCTTGCAAATCAAACCCAAACACCTCGCCCAAGCCACCGACGCCCTGCTGGCCGACCCCAAACGCCGCATGACCATGGCCGCCGCCGGCCGCGCCGCCTTCGAAGCCCGCTTCGACTGGGAACATGCCATCGATGCCTACGAAGCGGTGTATCGTGACGCCATCGCCCACCACCGTGATCGCCAAGGACCTTAAACGCCATGCTTTTTCGCCGCTCTGCCTCAACACCAGCCTCCACCCCGCCCCCGGCCCCGCCCGCCATCACCCACCGTGGCCAGCACCCCGCGCGACTTGAAGTCGAAACCTTTGCCACTTCAAAAGTTGTTCTCGAGGCACTTGTTCCCATCGTGGGCACCCACCCCTATCCACTCAGTGAGCTCATGCTCATGGCCGCCGCCTTTTTTGATTGTCGCCCCGCCCGCGTCATCGACATCGGCACCCACCACGGCAAATCTGCCCGCATTTGGCATGAACTCGGTCAACTTCTAAACACCCCACCGCACATTCACACCATCGACCTGTGCGACCCCACCCACCCCGAATTTCCTGGCAAAGACCACGGCCGCTACTGCCGCGACCTGCCCAACGTCACCCTGCACACCGGCGACGGCGCCGACACCACCGCCAAACTCATTGACGACGACCCCCATGTCGCCACGCTGGTGTTTCTCGACGGCGACCACGCCCGCGAAACCGTCACCCGTGAGCTGAACATTTGCAACCGCCTTTCAGGCGCATCAATCTTGCTGCACGACACCCTCACCCAGCCCAACAGCGGTTACAACGAAGGCCCCTATGAAGCCCTCACCGATTTTCTCGCCACCCGCCCTGATATCGAATGCCACCACACCCACTTGGGCCTGCCCGGCATGACCTTGCTACGCCTTCCCGCCGCCACTGCCTGAGCCTTGCCATGCGCATTCTTTACATCGCCATGAAGCACGATTATGGCGACCCCACCCGGGGGCCAAGCTTCGAGCAAAACAACTTTCACGATGCCTTGGTGGGCATGGGATGCGACCTGCTGCACTTCGACGCCGTGGCATTGTCTAAAAAACAAGGTGCCCGCGCCACCACCCAGCGCCTGCGCGAGATCATCGACACCGAAAAACCCGACCTGCTTTTTTGCGTGCTTTTCACCGATGAACTCGACCCCGCCCTCATGCGCAAAATAGCCGACGAAACCGCCACCCCCACCGTGGCATGGTTTTGCGACGACCACTGGCGATTCGACGACTACTCCGCCGACTGGGCGCCCTGCTTTAATTTCGCCGTCACCACCGCCGCCAGCGCCGTGCCCAAATACCGCGCCCTGCGCGGCGCCACCCTGATTAAAAGCCAGTGGGCCGCCAACCCCTTCACCTACCACCACAACCCCAACGCCCAAATGAAGTACGACGTGAGCTTTGTGGGCCTTCCCCACGGCAACCGCCGCGCCATCGCCCAAGTCCTCACCCACGCGGGGCTCAAAGTCGATCTTTTTGGAAAAGGCTGGGGCCATGGCCGCATTGACCAACAACAAATGGTCGATGTGTTTAACCAATCACGCATCAACCTCAACCTCTCCAACGCCTCCACCGTCACCGCCCGCGGTCGTTCAACCAACATTGAAGACGACCCCCGCCTCCATCGCCTAGCCCGCGTGCCCAAAGTGGGCCGCTATGCCGCAGGTGTTTACCGTCGCGCTCGTCGTGTGCAACAAAAAATCAAACCCCCAGGCTCTCGCCTGCTCAAACCCGCCGACATCAACTTGGGCGACACCCAACAAATCAAAGGGCGCAATTTTGAAGTGCCCGGCTGCGGCGGCTTTTTACTTTCAGGCCAAGCCCAACAACTCGATCACTATTACACCGCAGGCCAAGACATCGAAACCTTCGCCAGCATCCAAGAGCTCATCGACAAAGCCAAATACTATTTAGCGCACGACGACCAGCGCCGCGCCATTGCCCAAGCCGGCCACGCCCGCACCTTGGCCGAGCACACATGGTGCCACCGCTTTTCCGATATTTTCAACACCGTGGGCCTAAGCCCCCCACCCCTTGAAACCTTGCTCAACCCCACCACCCCCGGCACAAGCCAAGAAGTGGACTAAATGCACCGTCAAGCTTTAATCTTGGGAGCAAGTGTCTTAAGAAAACAGTTGGGCAAACGGTGCAGGCTCCGCCCGCGGTAGGCTGGATTCGCAAGCGAGATCAACGCGTCACCCTAGGATTTAGGCTTGACGCTGCACGAGGCAATATTTCCACCCCCATGTCCGCCACCACACCCATCGCTATGCCCGCCCCTATACCCGACACCACGCCCGCTCCCCACATCAGCGTCGTCATGCCGGTGTACAACACCCAACAATACGTTGAGTCTGCCGTGCGCAGCATTCTCGACCAAACCTTCCGCCATTTTGAACTCATCGTCGTCGACGACGGCTCCACCGACGGTTCAAGCGACATTCTCGATCGCCTCGCCGCCGCCGATTCACGCATGCGCATCGTCCGCCGCCCCAACACCGGCATCACCCGCGCCCTCAACGACGGCCTGGCCGTCGCCACCGCACCGCTGATTGCCCGCATGGACGCCGACGACATCGCCCTGCCCACCCGCCTCGAAAAACAACACGCCTTTCTCAACACCCACCCCGACGTTGGCCTGCTCGGCTGCGCATGGACCACCTGCCTGGCCGACGGCACCCGCGTTGCCCCCCAACCCGCCCTGCTCAAACTCTGGGCCCAAGGCCCCACCGTCATCGCCGCCGAACTGGCCCAAGGCCACAACTGCATTGCCCACCCCACCATCATGTTTCGCCGCGCCATTTTTGATGCCGCCGGCGGTCGCTACGACCCCGCCTACGAAACCGCCGAAGATTTCGAATGCTGGCTACGCATGAGCCGCCTCACCCACATGGCCTGCCTGCCCGAGCCCCTGCTCGACTATCGCATTCACCCCCAAAGCATCTGCGCCACCCGTGGCCACGAATCCATCGACACCGTCCGCCGTGCCGTCCACGCCCACTGGGCCGTCACCCAAACCCCCGACATCAACGCACGCCTTAAATTCCACCAACAACTCGCCACCCTCCACCACTCCGTCCGCGACCGCCGCGGCGCCCTACGCGCAGGCCTTCGCGTACTCACCACCACCCCCACCCGCCCCGCCACCTGGTGGTGGAGCGCCAAACACCTCGCCCGCGTCATCAAAGGGCCAAGCTACTAACCGCCCGCAACCGCGGCGCATTGCCCGCCAAATCAGCGTATCCCAAAGCCCCACGCTAGATTCCCGCCTTCGCGGGAATGACGGAGAGTGGGCAATCGCTTACGCTTACGAAAATCACCTGAGTCCGCACCCCTAAAATCACATGACGCTACGGCATGCGTATCTTCCAATAGCCGGTTTTTCGAGCACCCATGCGCTCGATCACGCCGTGTGATTTCAATCGCCCAATGCGGCGCTCAATGGTGGAGGGTGATTTGCCAAGCTGCTCGGCCATGCGGGCACTGCTGATATGCGGGTTATCGCCGATCAGCCCAAGCATGGCGTGATCCAGCTCGGTCAAATTTATACCCGCATTTACACCCGCGTTTATACCCGCACCAATGGCGTCTTCAATCATCTTTAACATAAAAACGATAAACACCGAAGAACTGCCTTGTTGGGTGCTTTGTTGAATGGCAAGGTAATAATCCTGCTGGTGTTGGTGGACCATGTTTTCCACCGGAATATCCCTGAATAGAGACTTCCAGCATGACAAAATCAGCGTTTGCCACAAACGCCCTAATCGCCCATTGCCATCGGCAAAAGGGTGGATGAATTCAAACTCATAATGAAAGATTGAACTGGCAATCAACGGATGAACATCGGTAGATGCCAACCAATGAAACAAGTCCTGCATCAGCCCAGACACCCGGGACGCCGGGGGTGCCCGGTGAATAATCTGCTTGCCGGACACGACCCCTACGTCACCATGACGATACCTGCCTGCCTCTTCGATTAACCCATGCATCATCTGCTGGTGGGCGTCGAATAAATCTTGCTCACGTTCTGGTTGCCAATGATCGATGGACGCGTAAACAGCCAAAGCATTTTGTGCTTCCAAGATTTCACGCGGTGGCGCAATGACCCGCTTGCCGTCCAAAATGGCGGTGATCTGTTCTTCCGACAGCGTGTTGCCCTCAATGGCAAGCGACCCCTGAACGCTGCGAATATGATTGATCCGCCGCAACGTAAGCGCCGATGGCTCGCTTGCAAGTCGCCCGATCTGTTCGCTAATCGACGCCACTTGATTAAGCATCGACGAGCTGATCTGAAAGGGTGGGTTATAAGCCATCATGCAATCCTCCCTGTTGTCTGATCGCTTAAAAGTAGAGACTTCGGGGTTTCAGCCACCATCGTAACTTTGAATCAACTGAGGTGTTCTCCTCTCCAAAAAACTGCGTATCCAAAAGTCGGCCAGAGAAAGCACCTTAGGCCATACCCATGAAACCGCCCATTTGAAAACGCGCGACTTCGCCGCTCCCATGCATCATTTTGCTCGCCCTATTCCGTGGCCCGAGGGATGCGAGGGATGCGAGGGATGCGAGGGATGCAAAGGGCTTCAACACGCGCGGCGGCACTATCATAAACCGTCTCTCGCCCGTGCTCTTCCATACCGGAGAGCGGATCGTCTGGTGGGTTTATTGCCTGAAATACGGAAAGTGATTTGTCCCGAGTAAAACGACATGGCTTTAGGATGAGTGGCGGTATTACCGTTCCATCTTGGGATGCTTTGTTAAGAAGTGGCAGTAACTCATTATCAACTATGAAATCTGAAGCTAGAAAATCAGCACTTACCAGAAGCACTGCTACCGCCGCGTTTTTCAGAGCTTGTTCAATTTCCTCTTTCCACTTCTTGCCCGCGGCGATTCGAGTGTCATTCCAAGCATCTATCAGATTGTTCTTCTCAAGAGGTCGGAGATGGACCATCAGTCGATCTAGGAACTCCTTGTCTTTGTGGCTATAGCTGATGAACAAGTTCTTGCCCTCTTCTGGCATCGTCGGCTCCGCCGTGGGAACATCCGATTCGGCTATTTCGAGAAATGCGAGCAACACGGAGATTCGATCACCGGACAGGCCAGTAGGACTTCCTCGCTCGATCATGGAAACTGCGGGTTGGGATATTCCGAGTTCTTTGGCGACTTCCATTTGTGAAAGCCTTTTTTCAGCGCGTCGACCGCGAATGAGGTCGCCGAACTTGGACCAGTCAATTTTGGAAGTATCGAGGTTCATTGTTTATGTGAGAGCGAATGTTTGAGGTAACCAGTAGCGGATCAACGGAGTTGACGTTGACACACCGGTAATTGCAAACGAAGGAAACGAAGGAAACGAAGTTAAAAAACCGAGGAGCAAGACAACTCCAGTTCGCCGATTTGCTATTTACCGCCGTCACCCCGAAAGAGCTCTTGAATAGTTTCCTGCAGACGATTCGGATCTCCATGAAATTGCCGGCCAATATCGTCCGTAACGACGACGCCAACTACTTTCTCCGGTCGTATCGAATCGCTATCAAACGCATCGCGCGCAATGTGCACATCCATTTTTTGGCCCGGCCGTAGTTCTTGGCGGAGAACAGGATGACCGGTAATGCCATCATGTGTGATCTGCATTCTGCGACCATCGTCAAGCAATAGCGAAACGTTATTCATGAATACCGGATTGGGATCGTGATTCTCGACAACGAATACCACAAGAGTGGTAAGGCCTCCAAATGAGTTTTTCGTAATCATGGGGCTGTATCGCACCCGGATGTCCGGATACGCGGCAGACGTTGGTGATGGGCGCGATTTGCATTCGATTTTCATGCGAGCGAAATACGTTGAGAGGTCGTCGATTGAACCGACGTGCTTGAGAGCGGAGATGTAGGAAGGCAGGTCAAGCGAAGGGTGAGTTAAGAACGGCAGCATCGGACGCTTCAGTGCAGAGAAATAGCCGATTTCATATGGGACCCAAACAGATTTGAGACTTGCCGGCGAGACAATGAGCAAGATTGCGTCGGAGTCCTCAAGAGCCGTTTGAACCTCCGTCTCAATTCGGTCTCCCCACTCGATGTTTTTCACATCCCGAAAGTACTTGACGCCGAGATCGTTGAGTGTCGCACCGATAGCGTTTGCAATGTCCGCATCGACCTGCGAGTAGATCATGAAGACACGAGGCATCGGCAGTCTCACATTCCGTTGAGGCGAAGAACAGTTGATTATGCGGCTCCGCATATCCGAGGATTCGGCCTGCCATACAGACCAAAACACCGGCGAACGTCCTATCTGAAAATCCCCACAAGTCAATGCAAATCCCAGCGAAGGATTCGCCCCGACCTTTTGCTCGCGGTTTGCTCTGCGCCCGATGCAATTCGCGTCACGCTTTCGCCGTACGAAATATCATTATCATAATCGCCGCCCTCTTCTCTCCTTCACGCTGGCGGGGACAACTCCCCCTCATCGCCCGCGCCGTCAAAGACCCCACGCCACCGACACAAACATAAACGCACGCTTGGCCCATGAACAGCCCCACGCCCCCTTCCACCTTGCCTTCCCCACCGCATTATGCCGCCATTGATGCGCTGCGCGGCTTGGCCATTTTGGGCGTGGTCATGGTTCACGCCTCTCAAAAAGCTGTCCCCACGTCACCCCTCATGCAGCAAATCACCGCCCAAGGCGCGCGGGGTGTTCAACTTTTTTATCTGCTGAGCGCACTGACCTTGTTTCTTTCGCTTCAGTTCCGGCGCTCTACCGGTCGTCGCGCCCCTTTGAGCCACTTTTTCATACGTCGTTTTTTCAGAATCGCCCCGGCCTTTTACGCCGCCATCGTTGGCTACCTTCTTCTCAATGGAACAAGCCCGCATTACTGGGCACCCGATGGCATCAAAGGCTGGCACATCCTCTCCACCTTCCTTTTCATCAACGGATGGACCCCCGAAACCATCACCTCGGTGGTTCCCGGCGGATGGTCCATTGCCGTCGAAATGACGTTCTACCTTTGCGTGCCGTTTTTGTTTCTCTGGCTAAGCTCCATCCCCCGAACCCTCATCGCCCTGGTTTTATCGCTTCTGCTTGCAAAAGCCATGTCCGTTGCGGCCCTTGGGGTTTTAACCCCCCTCTACCCCGACTCTCAATCCTATCTCCTTCACGGTTTTGTGTTCCTGTGGTTTTTTTCACAACTGCCTGTGTTTCTCCTTGGCATTCTCATCTACCACACCCTCCAACGCTTCCCCCAAATCCATTCGCATCTCGCACTGGCCTTGTATCCCGTTGCTGTGTTTTTAAGCGTCGCCTTCTTTCAAGCCACCACCTATAGCGACCTGCTACCACAGCACTTTTTATTCAGTGTCGCACTCGCCTTTCTGGTGCTGGCCGTGTACCACAAACCTCACGCCCTTCTGGTCAACCCCATCCTCTGCTGGATAGGACGCGTAAGCTTCAGCATGTATCTCATTCACATCGCAGTCCTCACCTTTCTTTCACACCTTGGCTCAAAATGGTTTGATCTAAAAGGCAACTGGCAATGTGTCCTGATCACCCTCATCGCCACCGCCCTCTCCCTGGCACTGGCTTCTCTCTCTTATCAATTCATCGAGCAACCCGGCATCAAACTCGGCCGACAGCTCACCGCCCGCCTTCAGTCTCGCCCCACCAATGCTTGAATCGTCTTAAATTCCCGGTAACCGTTCACAGGTTTTCAGGAAGATGCCTACGAGGTAAAGCGAAGGAAATTTAACCGCCAAGGGAGCAAGTGAGGAAACCAAGGAAGGCAAAAAGGAAGGTTGGGAAACGTCTCTTTAAACCCACAGCCCCTGCATCCCCTACCTTCCTTGGCGTTCTTGGCTCCCTTAGCGGTTCATGTTTCGTTTTTTCTATTTGGGTGAGCGCCTAGTGCCCAAGAGAAGAAGGGCTCGAAACCCGTGAATGGTTGCAATTTCCGCGTGTTCAAAAGGGCCGAACGACTGATCTTCTGCAACCGGTAACCGCGCCCCCCTCAACCCCGCGCCGCCCGGTCATACACTTCTAAATGTGCCGCCCCAAATGCCTGAAGGCCAAACGCCGTCACGCGTTCGCTTCCGCGCTGTACCAATGCGGCGGCCAACACCTCATCGTTTAACACCCGCGCCATCGCCGCCGCAAATGCCGCGTCATCTTCAGGGTCCACCAACAATGCCGCCCCGCCCGCCACCTCGGGCAGGCTCGCACGGTTACTGCTTACCACTGGTGTGCCGGCGTTCATCGCTTCGGCTGTGGGAAGCCCAAACCCTTCGTACAAACTCGGCACCGCCAGCAAAGCAGCGTCGCGGTACAAGGCCCCCAGCGCATCGTGGTCTACATAACCCACAAAATCCACTGCCTCTGCCACCCCGCAACGCGCGGCCTCATCTTCTGCCCCCGGATATCGCGCATCCGGCGGCCCCACCACCACCAACCGCACATCTGACAACTCCGATTCATCGCGACGCATCAACGCAAAGGCCCGAATCAACCCCGCCACATTTTTATACGGAAACCGCGACCCCACATTCAAAACAAACCGCCCACGCTTTGGCTCATCCTCCCCTTCCCTACCTCCCCATTCCCCCCCATTTCTCAAAAAGGGGTCAGGAGCCTTTTCCAAAGCCTTCTCGCGTGGCGGCACTGCATTGTGAATCACCACCATTTTTTTCGCGTGGCACCCCCAACGTTTCCACAATGTCGTCTGCCGAAAACGCGCTCACCGTCACCACCCGCGCCGCCCGCGCCGTTTGCATTTTTAACCACGCCCGCCACACCCACGCCCACTGCTGTTTGCGACTTTTGGCCAACTGCCCCTTGCACACCAAGGGAATCACATCGTGCAGTGTCACCACCGCCGGCGCCCCCCCCCAAGGTCGCCACCCCAGCGGCGCAAACACATCGGGCACATGAATCACCCCGCCCGCCGCATCGCGCTTGGCCGCCCGCCCGCCCGTCACCCAATGCCCCAACGACGCAGGCGATCCCCCACGCTCAATCAATCGCAGCGCCGAACTGCCCTGCACCAAGGCAGGAAGCGACCCAACCACCTCAGGGCGCACCCACACATTCACCGGCCGATCCGGCTGCGCCACGCAAATGCCCCGCAGCAAATTCAACGTGTACACCCCAATGCCCGACGGTTCGGGCCCCAACGTGCGAGCATCAATGAGTGTCATGGGTGGGGTTTGGGGTACGGGGTGTTGGGTATGGTGGACAGTCAAGTGCAAGCGTAACGAATAGCCTCATCCAAACCCGCATCTTCTCTTTCCTACACCCCATACCCTACACCCCATACCCTACGACACCCTACACCCCATACCCCAATCCTCCCCTCACCCGTGAACATCACCCAAGTCAGCCTTGCCATCCGCCACGGCGGCGCCGAGCGCATCGCGCTCGACCTGCACCGCGCGCACCGCGAGGCGGGGCACAACGCCAGTTTATTAGTCGGCCGACTCAACACCCCCGAACCTGGCGCCCTGCTCATTGACCACACCGCCCACCGGGGCCCAATCACCCGTGCCCTAGGCCGCATCGACCCCCGCATTGCCCGCCCCCTGCAATGGCTCAAACGCCGCCGTGGCCACGACATCCACGACCAACCCGCCACGGCCCAGCTACTCAACCTCCCGCCGCATCCCACACACGTTTTGCACCTTCACGCCCTGCACGGCGGCTACTTCGACTTACGCGAACTCCCCCGCCTTTCCCGTGACGTGCCCACTGTGCTCACTTTGCACGACAGTTGGATGCTCACCGGCGGCGCCACCCACGCCCATCGCGGCGGGCCACCCTCCGCCATCGCCCAGCAAAACCGCGCGATCAAACGCCGCGTCCTCGCCGATTGCCGCCTGCACGTCGCCGCCCCCAGCCAATGGATGCTCGACCAAATTCCCGGCTCCATGCTTGAACCCGCCGTCATCGCCACCCACGTGGTGCCCAACAACGTTAGCCCCTCTGTCTTCCATCCCAACCTTCATCCCGGCGACCGCGCCGCAGCACGAAAACGCTTGGGCCTGGCCCCCAACGGATTTCGCGCACTGTTTGTCGCCTTTGCCGCCAAACCCCACCACCCCTGCAAAGACCTCACCACCGCCCTTCACGCCATCAACGCCAGCCAAACCCCCCATCTCACACTCGACATCGTCGGCACCGCAGGCCGCAACACCGCCCACCTGCATTTCCACGGCCCCGTTCACGACCGCCAACGCATGGCCGACCATTACCGCGCCGCCGACGTTTTCATTCATGCCGCCCACGCCGAAAATTACCCCACCGTTATTCTCGAAGCCCTCGCCTGCCACACCCCGGTCATCGCCACCGCCGTCGGCGGCATTCCCGAGCAAATCCAACACAACACCACCGGCCTACTCGTGCCCCCCCAAAATGCCCCCGCCATGGCCCGCGCCATCGACACCCTTTTGGCCAATCCAAACCAAAGAACCGCCATGGCCCGCGCCATCGCCCAACGCCCCATCCACGACACCGCTGCCACCTACCGCCATGTGTATCAAACCGCCATGGCTTCACCCGCCATTTGAATGAGCGATAGAATCATTGAATGCGAGAAGAAACCCAACTTGACTCTTTTGAATCTTTTGACTCCGGCATGTCCTTTTTCAGCTGGCGAAAATTCCTACTCCTCTTGGTGGCGTGCGGCGCAATCGCCGCACTTTTCATCCACAATGGACAACGACAAGGCGCTCGAAAAGTGCAACTGGTCAATGGCGTCTCGGTGTCTTACACCGTCGAAATCGACGGCACAAAACACGATTTGCCACGCCATTCACACACCGAAATCAAACTGGCCGAAGGCGACCACACCGTGGTCATTGTCGCCATCAACGACTTGTCCGGCACACCCCAAAACGCTCTCGATCTCCGCCAAGCAGCGCGAGCAAAACACGTTGCCGCCGCAAGCCCCGGCGGCACCACGGTCAAAATCAACAGCAGCTTCATTCAACGCAACTTCAAAAGCGAAACAATCATTCTGAATCCCGACGCCTCAGCCATCTTGATCGAATCCGATGTGGTGTACGGCAACCTCGTGGGCAAGCCCGACCAAGTGCACAAAACATCTGTGCTGCACATGATCGGCGGAATCGACGACGTATTTAAAGACTCCCCCAACTCCGTTAAAACCAATTCAACCAGTCGTGGTGAAATCCGCCGACGCCTCGACCTGCTTCGAGTAGACGACCTGGCCAGCTATCCCGCATACCTCTCCACCGGCCTCAAAGGCAACGACGAGCAACAAATGTTCCGCCGACAACTGGCCATGGCAGGCGACGACACATACCTGCGGCAAGAAGCATCCGACGTTCTAAAGGACGACGAAATCGCACAACTCACCGGCCACGACGTGCCGCGACCACAGGAACCCTCTCCGATTCCACAGCGACCTGAACGCATCGCAATCGAGCGTTCGCCAGTACAAAGCGCCGAAACAGAAGTGGAAGCACCCCTTCCAAGCGAACCCACACCCGTCCAGCAATGGGCCAATTTCGACCGCAGCCTGCTAGACGACATCATCGATGCCGCCATGGACGACCCCAAAGCATCCATCGAAACCGGCGCTATTTTCAGCGCACTGGGCAGCTTGGGTGAAGAAAACGACGTCCCTTCAGCCCTTCAGGCGCAGTATTTGGTCATGGATCAAATAACGGCCACCGTCGAAGCGCTGCGTGATCTCGATCTACCCGACGACTTAAAATTGCCCATGGTCTTGGTCATCGGACAAGCCAATGCACGACAATCTCGCAGCGACGAACGCCTCGCATCGTGGATCGTGGCCGACGAACTCATCGACACGATGGATCACGTTGACCCCCGATACGTCACGTTTTTAGAATCACGCAAACGAGACTAAAAGCAGCACCGCGACTTCCCGCCTGCGCGGGAATGACGAAAGGCAGATCACCGTTAATGCTTACAAAAAAGCGGCGCCCTTCACAGGGCGCCGCTTTTTCTTTTTCAGATTAAAACCAACTCAATCACACCGTTTCAATATCGCTCATCTTCTCGGCGACCAATTTCTCCACAATCCCCTCATACTTCTTCAGCAAATCCTGCGTCTCGGTTTTAGCACCCTTCACGTCGTCTTCACTCACCGGCGACTCTTTGTCTTTGCCCGCAGTTTCAATGGCCTTGTTGGCATCGCGTCGAGCGTTGCGAATGGTGATTTTTGCGTGCTCGCCCATTTGCTTCACACTCACCATCAACTGCTTGCGACGATCGCCCGACAAACTCGGGATGCTCAATCGAATTTGCTTGGCATCCACCACCGGCGTCATGCCCAAGTTTGATTTCTCCAAACTCTTGGCAATTTCACTGGCCGTGCTGGGGTCAAAAGGTTTAATCAACAATTGATTCGACTCAGGCGCCGAAATCATCGCCACACTGCGTAAGTCGCTTTCGGCGCCATAGCACTCCACCTTCACAAACTCCACCATCGCCGGGTTCGCCCGCCCCGTGCGCACGCCCTTCATTTCATTTTTGACGTGATCCACGCCCTTTTGCATCGCCTCTTCGGCTTCCATTTGAATGTTGTCAAGTTCCATGTTTTACTCCGTGTAATCCGCATCAAAAGCAGTCAAAAGCAAGTCGTATTCTAACGACCCGGTCGCCCAGCGCCTTAACCCACGCGTGTGCCGATGGATTCACCCTTAATCACCCGCGTGATGTTGCCAGGGGTTTTCATATCAAACACCACAATCGGAATGTTCTGCTCGCGACACTGCGCAAAACTACCAATGTCCATCACCTGCAAATTACGCTCAATCGCTTGGTCAAACGTCAATTCGTCATAGCGCACCGCATCGTCAAACTTATTGGGATCTTTATCGTAAATCCCGTCCACCTTGGTGGCTTTCAGCACCACGCTCGCGCCAATTTCACTGGCCCGCAGGCTTGCACCACTGTCGGTGGTGCTAAACGGATTGCCCGTGCCCGCAGCAAAAATCACCACACGTCCCTTGTCCAAATGTCGCAAGGCCCGCCCACGGGTGAAGTGTTCGGCCACCGACGACACCATGATCGCGCTCATCACCCGTGCGGGCTGACCCAAAGTTTCTAACGCTTCTTTCAACGCCAAGGCATTCACCACCGTGCCCAACATGCCCATTTGGTCTGCAATCGCTTGAGGGATCAACCCCTCTTGCGCTAAGGTCGCCCCGCGAATGATGTTGCCGCCACCCACCACCACCGCCAATTCGGTGCCTTGCGATGCCGCTTGGGCAATTTCGCCTGCAATCAACTTCAGCTCATGCGAATCAATGCCAAAGCTCCCCTTGGCACAAAAAGACTCCCCACTGACTTTCAGTAAGGCTCGGCGGTAATGCGGTTTATCAGAAGACTTGTTCATACCGTGAATTGAACGCGGCCCAAGCCGCCACGTCAAGCCGCCGCAGCGTCTCGCGACCCACCGTCACCCCGCTTGCTGCCTCGCTCGCTGATCCGAAGCCCCCAATACACCGTCAAAATCCCACCCAACTCCGCCAGCCAATTCACCCGAAGCCCCGCCACACGCTCACCCAACAGCCGATCCATGTGGTGCATCGACGCCGCACGAATCACCACAAAACCCGCCAGCCACGCCAAGCCCACCAACGCCACGCCGCATCGCCGACGTTCAGGCCAAAACACCCCAAGACCTGCCAACAACCCCGCCACCGCCGTTAAACCCACCGCCACAATGAACCCTCGCTGAACCACCCGACGATTCTCCCACCAACCTTGCCGCTTCGACCACACCCGCCCCACATCTGTAAACAGCGACTGCAAATCCAATTGTTTGTTCACCGCCAACAACAACAAAAGAACGCCCGTTCCCCACCAAAACACCCGCAGCCGCCGCGTGCCAAACATTTCGGTCGTCCCGCCCGTCATCTCCCTGCCACACCCCAACGCAATCGCATGACGCACCGCCAAAAGTCCCACCGCCAAATAAGCCAGCGCCGTCAACCAACCCGCCACCGAAGGATCTCCAATCCCTGGACGCCAACGAATCATTTCCCAAAAAGCCAGTAGCAACATTTCAATCCTTTTCTTGCCCCGACGCTCGATCCACCCCAAACACATCCAGCCACGCATTCACACTTTCCGAATCCAACAACCCCACCTCGGGCCGCCCAGCCTGCCGTCGCGGCCCACCACGATCCAAATCATCACACAACTGCGCTGCAAACAATTCAGTCCCCAGCTCTTTCGCCCCACACGCTCGAACCGCCACGCGAATTTCACGGTCGTCGGTCACCACCGTGATCCGCCGCGCAGCCGCACTCTCACGCACCCTGCTCACAATCACATCATCTGCCGACCGCTCCATCCCCGAATACACCAACGCCACCCCCGCCACCGGCGACTGGATCGCTCCCAAAGGTTTGCTGCGGCCATCAGCCACCACCGTCACGCCGCCTTGGGCCCAACGCGACCGCCCCAGTGCCGCGCATAACTGCCCCTCATTCATCCCCGCCAAACGCAAGGGCAAATCCGACCGCAGCACGTTGTAACAATCCACAAGTAACGGCATAAAAAAGACGACGTAAAAAGGCTTAAAAAAGCTCAAAACAAAAGAACGCTCAGGCAGCCCAAATCATCGTGCATCTTGACGTCCGATGCCAATCGGCTACGCTTTGGGGCTCGGTGGCGAATCCGAGCCAACACCCGGCCACGCCACAACCTATGAGCGATACCACAGAGCATCGGCTAAGTGCCGACCTGCTCCCAAGTTATCCCTAACACCCCCGCCGCAAGGCGCCGCTTTGCGGCCACGGCACGCCCTATTTTCACGCCCCCTCTCCACGCCCCTTTGGTGACCCCCTATGAGTACTGACTCCGACAACGACAGCCTTTCCCGCCTCCAAAGAACCCGCAACTTCGGCATCTGCGCCCACATTGATGCAGGCAAAACCACCACCACCGAACGGGTGCTGTTTTACACCGGAAAAAGCCACAAAATCGGCGAAGTGCACGACGGTGCCGCCACCATGGACCACTTGCAAGACGAGCAAGACCGCGGCATCACCATTCAATCGGCCGCCACCACCTGCCCTTGGGACCGCAACGGCGTCACCTACACCTGCAACCTCATCGACACCCCCGGCCACGTCGACTTCACCATGGAAGTTGAACGCTCCATGCGTGTACTCGACGGCGCCATCGTCGTCTTCGACGGCAAAGAAGGCGTTGAAGCCCAGTCCGAAACCGTTTGGCGTCAAGCCGAACGCTACTGCGTGCCCCGCGTTTGCTTTGTAAACAAAATGGACAAAATCGGAGCCGACTTCGAGTTCAGCTTCAACTCCATTGGCGAGCGCCTTGGCGCCAAAGCCATCGCCGTGCAATGGCCCATCGGCGCCGGCCACGACTTCAAAGGTCTGGTCGACTTGGTCACCATGAAAGCCGTGTACTTCACCGGTGAAATGGGCTCGGTCATCGAAGACCAACACGACATTCCCGACGACCTCAAAGATATCTGCGCAGCCAAACGCGAAGAAATGATCGAAGGCGCCTGCGATGCCGACGACGCCTTGGCCGAACGCTACCTCAGCGGCGAAGAAGTCACCGAAGCCGAAATCAAAGCCGCCCTGCGTAAAGGCACGCTTGAAAAGCTCTTTCACCCCACATTCTGCGGTTCAGCACTGCAAAACGTCGGCGTCCAAAAAGTGCTCGACGGCGTGATTGACTACCTGCCCAACCCCACCCAAGTGCCCCCCACCGAAGGCACCGACCCCGACGATGCCGAAAAACGCCTCACCCGTCCACACGACGAAAACGCTCCGTTGTCGGCCTTGGTCTTCAAGATCGTCAACGATGCCCACGGCGACCTCACCTACGTGCGTGTCTACTCCGGCAAGCTGGAAAAAGGCACCCGCGTGCTGAACTCCAACAACGGCAAAAAAGAAATCGTCTCGCGTATTTTTGAAATGCACTCCAAAGACCGCCTCGCCCGCGACGAAGCCCTCGCTGGCGAAATCGTCGCCGTCGTTGGCCTTAAGCAAAGCTTCACCGGCGAAACCCTCTGCTCGGCCGATGACCCCATCGTGCTCGACCGCATGGACTTCCCCGAGCCGGTCATCTCCATGTCCATCGAGCCCGCCACCGCAGGCGACAAAGAAAAACTCAGCCAAGCACTGGGCACCATCCGCCGCGAAGACCCCTCCTTCCAAGCCAACTACGACGAAGAAACCGGCGAAACCATCATCGCTGGCATGGGCGAGCTTCACCTAGACATCATCACCACCAAACTCACGCGTGACATGAAAATTGGCGTCAACGTGGGCAAACCCCGCGTGGCCTACAAAGAATGCATCACCGGCGAATCCGAAGCCCGTGGCATCCACAAAAAGCAAACCGGCGGTCGCGGTCAATTCGGCGATTGTACAATCCGCGTTTCGCCCATCACCGAAGAAGAAGCCGCCGAGCAAGAGCTCAAATGGCAAGACGGCGTGGTCTTTGTCGACAAGGTCTCCGGCGGCTCAGTGCCACGTGAATACATCCCCAGCGTGGGCGTGGGTTGCCGCAACACCGCCAAAGGCGGCGTGCTCGCAGGCTACCCCCTCTTGGGCGTCAAAGTCGAACTCCTCGACGGTAAATACCACGACGTTGACTCCAGCCAAATCGCCTTTGAAATGGCCGGCGTGCTGGCCTTCAAAGAAGCCACCAAACGTGCCGGGCTCCAACTCATGGAACCCATCATGAAGGTCATCGTCACCACCCCCGATGAATTCTTCGGCAACGTCACCGGCGACCTCAACCGCCGCCGGGCCGTTATCGTCGGCGACGAAGAACGCGGCGTGGTTCGTATCCTCACCGCCGAAGCCCCCCTAAGTGAAATGTTCGGCTACTCCAACAGCCTTCGCGGCATGAGCCAAGGCCGCGCCAGCTACGCCATGGAACCCCTCAAGTACGCCGCCGTACCCGCAAGTGTGGGCAAAGCAATTCTCGAAGGCGACAAGGGCTAAAACCCGCCTCGCTCTGCACGCAACACCTCAAGCCCCCGCCGATTTTCGGCGGGGGTTTTTTGGTAGCAAGCCCCTCCCACTTAATACTCCCAGAACCGACTTAAAACAATTGGCAATCACGCCAATAGGCTCTAAACTCTACGTCTGTGTCCTCTTTGTTTATCTGAAGACGCAACGCTCCCCTTTGCTTGCACCTATTCACCTTGCCAACAACCCGCCCATGACAACCACCACCACCCCGCGCGACATTGATTACAGCCTCATTGGCGTCACCGCCCAAAAAGCCGTGGAGCAAGGACTGGCCGACGCCGACTGGTACACCACGCCCTTGACCCGCGCTCAAATGCGCCACGCCCTTGAACGATCCGACGGCCCCGCCCTACGCGACACCGCCATCTGGTTTGGCCTGCTGGCCCTCACCGGCGGCATTGCCGCCGCATTGTGGATCGCAGGCAGTTGGTGGTGCGTGGTTCCCTTTGTGCTTTACGGCGTGCTTTACGGCTCGGCCTCCGACTCACGCTGGCATGAATCCAGCCACAGCACCCCGTTCAAAACCGAGTGGATGAATCTCGCCCTCTATAACATTTCCTCATTCATGGTGATGCGCGAGCCCACCCCCTGGCGATGGAGCCACACACGCCACCACAGCGACACCCTGGTCGTCGGTCGCGATCCTGAAATCGCCATTCCCCGGCCTCCCGACCTTTGGGCCGTCGCCATGTCGCTCGTCATTTTGCGCAGTGGCCCAGCCACAATCAAAAAAGTGTTTATTCACGCCTTCGCCAATCGCCTCACCGCCGAAGAAGCCACCTACATGCCCGACGAGGCCAAGTCCACCACTTTCTGGACGGCGCGTATTTGGGTTCTCATCTTCGCCGCCGTCATTCTCACCTGCATTCTCACCGGCAGCATTCTGCCCGCACTGCTGGTGGTGCTTCCCAGTTTTTACGGCGCCTGGCTCATGCCCGTTTTCGGCATGACCCAACACACAGGCCTTGCCGAAAACGTCCTTGACCACCGGCTCAACTGCCGCACCGTGAAGATGAATCTGGTCTCGCGATTCCTTTACTGGAACATGAACTACCACGTCGAACACCACATGTTCCCACTGGTTCCCTACCACAAGCTGCCTGCCCTTCACGAACTGACCAAACACGACCACCCCAAACCCTACCGCAGCATCACCGCCGCCTTTCGCGAAATCATTCCCGCGATGCTAAAGCAAATCAAAGACCCTTGGTATCACGTTAAACGCACGCTGCCCGAACCCACCGCATTTTCTGACCCCGACTCCAACTACATCGCCACCCCCGACCAAGCCGACGCCCAAGGCTGGATCAATGTCTGCCCTGCCGACACCCTTCAAAATGAAGACGTCGTGCGATTTGACTGCGGCGACACCACCTTCGCGGTGTACAAATCAGCCGACGGCAACTGCTACGCCACCGACGGCATCTGCACCCACGGCAACACCCACTTGGCCACCGGGCTGGTGCGCGGCAACGAAATCGAATGCCCCAAACACAACGGCCGCTTTGACGTGCGCGACGGATCATGCCAGCGCGCGCCGGTATGCCAAGCACTCAAAACCTACGACGTGCGCATCCAAGGCGACACCCTGCAACTCGACATTCAATCTGCAGGCGGCGCAGGCATCGCCGATGAAAAACCCCAGTACACCTTTAAAGTCATCCGCAACAACAACGTTGCCACCTTCATTAAAGAACTGGTACTCGAACCCGTTGACGCCGCCGACGATACTAAGAATTTTCAGTTCACCCCAGGTGATTACATTCAATTTGAAGTTCCCCCGTACGAGCTAAAAGACCTCCAGTCACTCGACATCGACGAACCCTACGCCGCCGCATGGCAAGGCATGGGCTTCTTCAATCAATACGCCAAAAGCGAGCACCTCACCCGCCGCAACTACTCGCTGGCCACCAACCCCGACACCGACAAACAACTTCGGTTCAACATCCGCTTTTCACCTGCTCCCGCAGGCATGGATGTTGGCGCTGGCGTGGGCTCCGCATGGGCCTTCAACCTCAAACCCGGCGACACCGTCACCGCCCGAGGCCCCTTCGGCGATTTCCGCATCAAAGACACCCAAGCCGAAATGGTCTACCTCGGCGGCGGAGCAGGCATGGCCCCGCTTCGCTCGCAACTGTCCCACCTCTTCGACACCCTCAAAACCGGCCGCAAAGTCAGCTACTGGTACGGCGCACGCTCATTGCAAGAAATGTTCTACGCCGACTACTTCGAAGACCTCGCCAAGCAATTCCCCAACTTCAGCTTCCACCTTGCCCTAAGCGAGCCCCAACCCGAAGACCACTGGACCGGCCCCACCGGCTTCATCCACGACGTCTGCCGCGAAGAATACTTGGGCAACCACCCCGACCCCAAAGCCGTCGAATACTACCTGTGCGGGCCACCCCCCATGATCAAAGCCGTCAAAGACATGCTGCACACCATGAGCGTCAGCGATGACCAAATCGCCTACGACGAATTTTCATAACGTGCGGCCCGTAACGGTCAGCCCAACAACCGCGTCCAACATCCCAAGGCAAACACGAAGTGTCGAAGGCTCAAAGGAACGAAGGAAGACATTGAAGCCAGAGAATTGCGAGCAATCTGATCCCAACAATTCGCGCGGGGCAGCCCCCTTTTTAACTTCATGAAAATCCCGTAGGTCAGGCGTACCCGCCTGACTCTTCGCTGTCAGATTCAAACAACCCAAGGCAGTCAGGCGAGTATGCCTGACCTACAGCAATCGCAATGCGTAACCTTGTCGCAACCGCGTATCGCGTCTCTTCCCCACCTGCCTTAATCATGTTTCAATCTGCGTCATCTGCGGATAAAAAATGTTCTTGGATTTGGAAAGAGCAAGGCTCCACCTTTGCGGACTTTGCGTCTTTGCGTGAGATCAATCCACCAACGAAAACAAGCGATGGAAGATGTTTTTCCCTTCCCGTCATCTGTGTCATCTTCGAATGAATGGCCTTGCCCGCAGAAACGTGCCGAGAGAAAAACGATCCCCGCCCACCCTACAACCCCTGAACCACCACCGCCTTCTCCGCCTCAGCCACTGCCCGCAATGACATCAAGGCGTCGCCCAACACATGTCGCAAGGCCGCCGCTTGGGCTTGGCCGTTTTCACTGTAGACCAAGTTGTTGCGTTCGTCGGGGTCGATCGCCAAATCATGCAGGGCCAAACACGATCGATCGGTTACGCGAAACACGGCTTTGAATCGCTCGGTTTCAACCATCACCCGATCGTCAAATTCTGAAATGTTTGCCGAAGCCCCAAGCGCCAATGCATCGCCGTTAAAAAGAGGCAACACACTGCGGCCCATGCGCCCCACGGGCATGTCGGCCCCGGCCAGCGCCGCCACGGTGGGCGCAATGTCCACCACGCTAAACAATCCTTCTTGAAATTTCTCTTTCGGAGCCAAATCACTTCGATCCACAGGTGGCGCCACGATCAACGGCACTTCAACCGCCGATGCCAAAAACGTGCTGCCCCCCACCAAACCATGCTCCCCCAACATGCACCCACGGTCCGAGCTCACCACGGTGTAGGTTTTCCCTGCATCGCTTCGACCATCCACCGCATTTTGAATTTGCCCCACCCCATGGTCAATCAACGACACACGCCCCAGATAGTCGGCGCGAAGCCGCTCGACCTGATGCGTTTCGAGTCGCTGCAACACCGCACGAGGAATCTGCGGCACGGCCAAATCGTCCAGCCCTTCAAGTGAAACAGGCGTGAAATTGCGGGCCAACCCCGCCGTTTTGACCACCTCGTCATAGCCCACCGGTGGCGGCAAGGCATTGCCCGGCCCCGAAAACACCACAAAAAGCGCCCACGGCCGGTCTTCCGGCATATCGGCAATGGCATCCACCCCAAGCTGGGCAATGAATCCATCAATGTCTTCTTCGGGCTCCAGCATAATTCGATCTGGCGCAATGGGCCCCAACCGAAGCCGCTGGCGACGCTGCTGAGCCAATGCAGGCGTATGCCCCCTGGCACGAGCGGCTGCGGCATACCAACAACGACCGGCCGCAGGTTCAGGCACATCCACGGGTGCCGTTACGCGGGCTTCATCCAACTGTTCTTCAAAATCTCCCACCTCACCCACGCCCACCGTGTGGTATCCCTCCTTGCGAAGCCACGCAGGCAATCCCTCCCCCATCGTCCGCAGTCCTAAATCGTGGGTTAACTGGCCATGCTGCCGAGCGTGTAATCCCGTTAGCGCACTGGCCATCGCACCCGGATCACTCACCGACGCGGCAGTCAACACCAATCGAACGCCCCGATTCGCCAATTCAACCAAATGCGGCGTGGGCAAGGCCCACTCACGCTCATCGGCCAAGGCGTCGCTGCGAAGCCCGTGGGCCAAAATCACCACAATGTTTCGCTTCACAATCATGGCAGACCAAGGCAATTCAAAGCAGCACATCAAAGTGCTACCCGTTTAACAAAAGAGAAGGGATTTTTGCCCCTTAATCGCCCCTCGCAGGAGCCACCCAAACTATGCCCGCGCCTTGACATCGGGCCATGACAAATAAAACGATTTTTCCGAAACGGAAAAATAGAACGTTGAGGTAAAATGGGCTAAGGATCCAAGATGAATCGTTCACGCCATCCCCTCCACCGCAACGTGGTAGGCTTTTACATGGGCACCCACGGATTGTTTTCACGCCAAAGGTGTTCTCATGCTTTCAAATACAAAAAACGTTTACCCCCGATTCACACCCCCTGACTCTTTTTTTACTCTTTAGGAGCTCCCCATGTCCAGCAATCAAGGCGTCGTTTATCTCGAACCCGGCAAAGTCGAAGTCCAAAAAATCGCAGACCCCAAACTCGAGCTGAGCTACCGCGGCAAAACGCGGCCCTGCCATCACGGCGTGATCCTCAAGGTGGTGTCCACCAACATCTGCGGCTCCGACCAACACATGGTTCGCGGTCGCACCACCGCCCCCGCCGGCTTGGTCTTGGGACACGAAATCACCGGCGAAGTGATCGAATGCGGCCGCGATGTCGAGTTCATCAAAAAAGGCGACTTGGTCAGCGTCCCCTTTAACATCGCTTGCGGCCGCTGCCGCTGCTGCAAAGATGGCGACACCGGCGTGTGTCTCGAAGTCAACCCCGATCGCCCCGGCGCCGCCTACGGCTATGTCGACATGGGCGGCTGGATTGGCGGCCAAGCCAGCTACACCATGGTGCCCTACGCCGACTGGAACCTCCTGCGGTTCCCCGATCGCGATCAGGCCATGGCCAAAATCAAAGACCTCACCATGCTGTCAGACATCTTCCCCACCGGCTACCACGGCGCCTTCACCGCCGGGGTCACCACCGGGTCCACCGTCTATGTGGCTGGCGCGGGCCCCGTGGGATTGGCCTGTGCCCACGCCGCACAACTTTTGGGTGCATCAGTGGTCATTGTGGGCGACCTCATCGACGACCGACTCGCCCAAGCCCGCAGCTTTGGCTGCGAAACCGTCGACCTTAAACAAGACACCCCGCTTGTCGACCAAATTGAAAGCATTTTGGGCGTGCGCGAGGTCGATTGCGCCGTCGACTGCGTGGGCTTCGAAGCCCGCGGCCACGGCAGCAACACCGGCGTTGAAAAACCCGCCACTGTGCTCAATCAAATGATGGAAGTCACCCGCGTGGCAGGCGGCATCGGCATCCCCGGCCTCTACGTCACCGACGATCCCGGAGGCGTGGACCAAAACGCCAGAACCGGCAACCTGTCCATTCGCATTGGTCTGGGCTGGGCCAAATCGCACCGCTTCACCACCGGCCAATGCCCGGTGATGAAATACAACCGCGGCCTCATGCAAGCCATCCTGAGCGACAAATGCCAAATCGCCAAAGCGGTGAATGCCACCGTCATTTCACTGGCCGACGCCGTCCAAGGCTACGCCGACTTTGACCAAGGCGCCGCCAAAAAATTCGTCCTCGACCCCCACGGCCTACTCGCTTCGTAGTCCGAAACACATTCACCTTCAACCGCATCAAACAACGCGGGCCACTCAGACTTCGTCTGGATGGCCCGCGTTTTTATGCGCCAAACGACTTTAAACGCGAGAGCACCGAAAAAATATCACAAGCCGTTTTTTACACGCCCCTCGTATTCCACTTAGCCTCTCGCATCTCTGGGCGTCACACCCCGATATCGCAATCGATAGCGTCGCGGTGTCACGCCAA
>JAZGFZ010000321.1:0-21053 GCA_036480015.1 Algisphaera sp.
TGCGCCACCATCGCCTTTGGCATGGGGGTCGACAAACCCGACGTACGTTTTGTGTTTCACGCCGACATGCCCCGCCACATTGAAGGCTATTACCAAGAAACAGGCCGCGCCGGTCGCGACGGACTCCCCGCCGACTGCATCTTGTTTTATTCCGGTGGCGATCGCGCCAAAATCGAATACTTCATTCAGCAAAAAGAAACTGAAGAAGAACGACGCCACGCCCAACAGCAACTTGAACAAGTCATTCAATTTGCCCACGGCGTGGGTTGCCGAACCACCGCCCTGCTGGCCCATTTTGGCGAAGAGCATGCCGGAAACTGCGGCCACTGCGACAACTGCCTTAAACCGCCCAAAACCATCGACGCCACCCAAGATGCCCGCAAACTGCTCTCCGCCGTGGTGCGCACCGGCCAGCGGTTTGGCATCAGCCACGTTATCAACGTGCTGCGCGGCAGCAAAGCCGAGCGCATCGTCAGCCGTGGCCACCACGAACTCAGCGTGCACGGCCTAGGCAAAGACCAACCCGTGGGCCACTGGCGCCAACTCGCCGAGCACCTCATGCAAGAGGGTTTTTTGGCCACCACCCCCGACGAATACCGCACCACCTTTCTCACCGAATCCGCCGGCCCCCTGCTACGTGGCGACCTTAACATCTCTTTGGTGCAAAGCCGCGCCCTCACCGAACGTCCCGCCAACGCGAGCAAAAGCTCCAAACGAAGCTCCAGCAGAGCCGGCTCAAAAGGATCGGCCGAAGCCGACCTGCCCTTCGACGAAGCCCTCTTCGAACAACTACGCGAACTACGCCGCGAAACCGCCAAAGAGCAAGGCGTACCGCCCTACATCGTTTTTGGCGACGCCCCCCTGCGAGCCATGGCCCGCCAAAAACCCACCGACAACGACGCCTTCCTCGCCGTTAACGGCGTGGGCCAAAACAAACTCGACCGCTACGGCCCCAGCTTTTTGGACACGATTCAAAACTACCTCAACGACCAAGCGACATCGCGTGAAGGGGATGCGTGAGGAAGAGGGCAAGGGGAAGGGGAAGGGGAATAGCAATTAGCTTTTAGCAAGACGCAGAGACGCCAAAAAAGGCAGGAGATAAAACCTGACGATTTCTTAGTCTTTTCGCTCAGCCTCCGATTCACCCAAACCCCTTTGCTTGAAGAAAAGGTTGTAAGGCGTCGCGATTGTCTTACGTGTCACTTCAAAAGAGCCTCTCCACCTGGCACTAAATATCGCACGCGTGCCAAAGAGAAAAAGTGTTCTTATTGGCTTTCTTGTCTTCCTTGGCATCTCTACGTCTTGGCGTCTTGGCGTCTTGGCGTAAAATTCTTGCCAAAGGCCGCCTGCCCATTAAGCGTCAATGCAAACATCCTCCTGAAACCTGTGAACAGTTACCACTTTCTACCTTTCCACTTCATCCTTCAGTCCCTTCGACAAAACAGTCAAGCCGCACCTTCACCACGTCGTAAAGGGCTTGGCCGACAAACTCGAATTGAAATACCGCGCATCCCCTGTCACCTCTTCACCCACCCAGTCGGGTTTTTCAAACACTTGATCCTCTGCGTCCAACTCGATTTCCGCAACCACCAACCCAGCGTTCAAACCCAAAAATGAATCCACCTCCCACTGAAACCCCGCGTGTTCAATCACACGCCGGTGTTTTTCAATCAGTGGCGGCTCACAAAGCTTTAAAAGTGCTTGAGCGTCATCAAGTGGCAATGGATACTCAAACTCACTGCGACAAGCCCCCACCGACAATCCCTTGACGGTCAAAAATGCGGCCTCGCCGGCAATGCGTACGCGCACCGTCCGTTGTTTGTCCCGGTTGAGATAACCCTGACAATAAAACACCGCATCGGCAGCACGCCAATCATCGCCGACCACCAAAAATTTGCGTTCAATTTCAAAGGCCATGGTTTTTCATTTCAGCGGCGTGTTGTTTCTCACTTACGTTTTTTACGGGTTTTAAACTGTTGCCCACCCTCGCTTTTTTTCTCCGTGTGTTCCGCATCACGCCGCTGCGATCGAGACTGATGAGCTTCAGCTTCAGGGGCAACTTCAGATCGACTCGCCGCTTGAGTTTGTCGTTGCGCCGCGGCAGCATCTTCCGCGCTGGGGCCTGGCTGATGCGCAACGGCTGCGGGCGCTGCCGCAGGCGGCGCGGCTTGAGCCGCCTGCATTTGTTGCGTGTCAGGGCTTTGCAACTGAATGTTGGGCGTTAGTCGAGCGCGGAAAATCAAGTCCGTTACACGGTCTTGAATCACCCCTTGCATGTTGGCGTATTGGCTTGCACCTTCACGTTTGTATTCAATACGCGGGTCTTTTTCGGCGTAGCCGCGAAGGCCCACACTGTCTTTAAGTTGGTCCATCGAATACAAGTGGTCTTTCCAAGACGCATCAAGAATTTGCAAAAGGACATAACGTTCAAGTTGGCCCAATTCACGGCGTAAAAGCGTCAAACCTTCATCCACAATCAACTGCTTCACATCATCATCGGCTTTGATTTGCTCAACAGTCACTTGGCTGCCGTAACGTTCCTTCAGTTTCACGGCAAGGGCTTCAGAGTCTTTGCCCAATTCAGCGTAAATTTGCGATGCTTCTTCTTCCAGCTTGCCGTCTTGCTTCATCCATGCGGCTTGTTCGGCAAGCAATTTCTCGTAAATGGCTTTGCCGTCAAGCGTGCTGATTTCTTCGGCATCCCAATCTTGGTTATACCGTTGCTTGGCAAAACCCAGCAACTGCATCATGGTCCAATTGGCATCTTGCTGAGAACCTTGACGCAGCACCTCCATGGTGAATTCCACAGGGTAAGTGAGCGCCCGCAAGTTGTAAGCCGCATGCGCACGTTCTTTAAGAAGTGTGCTGGCCGCCTCGGCGGATTTGTCGCGCAATTCATCAACAGGCACCTCAAGGCCAAACTTGTTTTTCACCCATTCGCTTAGTTCGCCCTGCGGAATATCCGCTTCTAAAAATTGAGCCAGGCCCGACAGGTCTTTTTGATCCACTTGGGCTTGGGCCGCGGCGATCAACGACTGGGTTACGTCATGTGGATTGCTTTGGCTTAGATCCGCCACCGATAATGCGACCCCAAATTCAGTGCGAGCCCAACTCGACAAGCCCGAAAGATCCCAATCTTCGGGAAGCATGTCATTGCTCATGTACTCACCCAACGTCACATCCACCACTAGGGCAATGTCAGATCTCGCATTTTTGCGCACATGACCTTGAAGTTCGCCCAAATCTTCCAATTGCAAACGGGCGGGGTCCACACTGATGGAAAGCTCATTCTGGCACCACTCTGCGGCACGCTGTTTCACGTAGTCTGACGCAAGGTATTTCTCAGTCGCATCGTCCACCGCAGCGTCGATGTAATCCAGCACCATGTTGTGAACATCTTTGCCTTCAAGGGCGTCTTGTCGCAAGCCATAAAAGTCACTGCGTTGATGCTCCATCACCTCGTCATATTCAAGTAGGTTTTTACGAATTTCATAGTTGCGTTCTTCAACCTTGCGTTGGGCACGCCCCACCGACTTGCTCACCATGCTGTGTTCGATGGCATCGCCTTCTTTCATGCCCAATTTGCTGAGCATGGTCATGGTGATTCCCCCGGCAAACATTTTCATCAGGTCGTCTTCAAGCGACAAGAAAAACCGCGACGACCCTTGATCGCCCTGGCGTCCTGCACGGCCGCGCAGCTGATTGTCAATCCGGCGACTTTCATGCCGTTCGGTGCCAATGATGTGAAGCCCGCCCATGGATTCAATGTTGGGCCACACCGCCAACGTGTGCTTGGCATAATCGGGCAGTTTGTCCAACACCTCAACACAGCCCGCCAAATCAAGTTTGGGCGCCTTTTTGGCATCCACCCAGCCGTCATGCTGCGCCCAATAGCGGAACAAGCGAAGTTTCAGATCATCGTCGGTTGCATTTTTGGCTTCACCTTTTGGGATGCCCAATGTGGCTGCTGCTTGGTGGCGATAGCTCAATGCGATGAGCTCGTCATCGCCTATGTCGGCATTGGCGGTGTGTGGAAGCAAATTACGCGTCTTCCAGTGATCGACCAGTTCGCCGCGATCAACATGGCGCAGCTTAATGTCGGTGCCACGTCCGGCCATGTTCGTGGCAATCATGACGGCAGCCAACTGGCCCGCATCTTCCACCACGTTGCCTTCACGCTCGGCATTTTCAGCCTTGGCGTTAAGCACACTGTGTTTAATCCCATGCTTCTTTTGGAGCATTTGGCTAAGCATTTCGCTTTTGTCCACGCTGGTGGTGCCCACCAATGTCGGTCGGCCCGTGTCGTGAACACGTTTAATTTCATCCACAATGGCATTCCATTTGTCTTTTTCAGACAAAAAGATCAGGTCATCGCGGTCAATTCGCAAAATCGGTTTGTTTGTGGGAATCGAAATCACGTCAAGTTTGTAAATTTCGTTGAATTCGGTGGCTTCGGTGATGGCGGTGCCAGTCATGCCTGCCAACCGCTTGTAAAGCTTGAAGAAGTTTTGAATCGTCACCGTGGCAAGGGTTTGGGTTTCTTGTTTGACCGTAACTTTTTCTTTGGTTTCCACCGCTTGATGCAAACCATCTGACCACTGGCGACCAATCATGGGTCGGCCGGTGAATTCATCAATGATGATGACCTCGCCACCTTGCACCATGTATTGCTGATCGCGTTGATACACCGCATGGGCCCGAATGGCATTGCCAATCAGGTGCGGCAGGTCCATGTTGTCGCCCACATAAAACGACCCCACACCCGCCATTTTTTGAGCTTCCGCCGTGCCGTCGTGGGTGAGGTGGGCTGCTTTTTTATCCATCTCCACTTCGTAATATTGCACGTGTTGATCGCGACTGGCCTCAAGGCTGGGAAGCTCTGCAATGAGCTTTTTCATATTCTCACGATGCGTGTTGGCCACGGTTTTGTCGCGTGCATTGCGGGCATCACCTTCAAGGCCTTTGATTTTCATCTCGGCGTCTTGCACTTTTTTATCAATCGCATTCCAAGACGTTTGTTGTTGCATCAGGTGCCGGGCAATTTGATCGGCCAACTCATAGCGCGGCGTTTCAGTGTGGGCCGGGCCGCTAATAATCAACGGCGTGCGGGCTTCGTCGATTAAAATCGAGTCCACTTCATCGATAATGCAAAAATCGCGGTGTTTTTGAACTTGTTCTTCGACCGACAGCTTCATGTTGTCGCGCAAAAAGTCAAAGCCCAATTCGGCATTGGTGGCATAAAGCACATCGCAGCGATACGACTGCATTTTTAACTGTGGCGGCTGCATGTGATGCGGATGAACCGCACCCACTGTGAGCCCCAAGTAGTAGTAAAACGGAAACACCCAATCGCGGTCACGCTGCACCAGGTAATCGTTCACCGTCACCACGTGGCATTGAAGCCCATCACAGCAAGCCACATAACAAGCCAAAGGTGCCACAATGGTTTTGCCTTCACCGGTTCGCATCTCAGCAATTCGGCCCTCGCCCAGCACCATGCCGCCAATCAACTGCACGTCAAACGGTCGAGCGCGAAACGGTGGTTTCGACTCTGTGTAAACCGCCCGAACCGCTTCGTAAAATGATGGGGGAATGTCAATTTGAAGCCAACCTGGAGCCGGGGCGCCACCAGGCACCGCCGCAGGTTCCAATGCGTCGGCCTGAGCCTTAAGTTCTGCAAATTGCTGCTGGGCCTCGGCACTCAACACCGAGGGATCAAAACCATGCTGAGGGTCAAACACACAACGAATGCCCACCGCACGGTCCATGGCTTCGCGCGACACCGCCATGATCTCCACCAAACGCTTTTCAAGCGGCTCGCCCGATGTTGAACGCTCGCGAAACTCTGCGGTTTTGGCACGCAATTGAGCGTCGGTAAGTTGACGTGTCGAGGCGTCTAATGCATTGATGGCCTCCACACGCTTGTTGTAGCTCTTGATCACACGCTGATTGCGCGAACCGAACACTTTGGTAAAGCCGCGACCGATGGATTGAACGACCATGATGTTTTCTCTTTTCGTACAAACGCGTCGCATGCTGCGACACGATGCAAGCCTTTGACGGCCATTGCGGCCGCCTGAGTTTGCTTTGGGGGGACAGGATGATGGGGAACAAGAGCAAATGCAGATCGCCCATGGGCGATGCAGCGTTGCAAAAGGGTTTTGTTGGGTTTTGTTTCAGGGCAATGGATCGAGTGCAAGCGTCGCATTAAGAACCATGCGACCCCACTCATTCACGCCGTAGGCGGCGGCAACACGCAGTGCAGCAAGCTCAACTGAAATCCGCAAGGCAGAACGCCACATGCGGTACGCCAATGCAAAACAGGCGACTGAAAAACAGGCGTTTGCGGGACCCTCGGCCGACAAGCCGCGGGCCGCGATTCTGCCGAAGCCTTGGGACCTGCCAGCGTGCGAGCGGCTTCATTAAGCCGAGCAATCACATGGGCTGTTGTTGCCCCGCTGGACCCCACCGACCACACCGCCCCAGCAGCCGGCAATGAAACCGACAATGTCATGGCCAACGCCAACGCGATGAGCGCGGCGGGACAAACGGGATGACGAGAGGGGGAGGGACGGTCCATCAACCCACAGTATCGTCATGTCAGCACCGTTAGGTCAAGGCGGCGGGTCCGAATAAGCCGCCAAAATACAAAAAACATCCCGTTTTCTTCCTTTGCACCCCACTCCAACACCCCACCGACCGCCCAACCCACGCCCAATCTTCACAACTCCGAGCTGGATCGCGATTCATTTTCAGCCGGTGATTCAGGCATGTGCAATCCGCACTCTTCTTTAATGCCGTTAAATCGCCCTGCCCGTTCATCGTCACCTGCCGTAATGGGACGGGTGGAATGCCAATCGCCAATGCTTGCGTAGCCTTTTTCATGAAGCGGATGAAACGGCAGGTCGTGTTTTTTTAAATAGTCAAAAACGTCTTTGGTGGTCCACGACAAAATGGGAGCGACCTTAAAACGATCGCCCTGCTTGCCCACAACAGGCATGTTGGCCCGGTGAGCGGTTTGCTGACGCCGAAGCCCGGCCAGCGTGGCGGTGGCCCCCAAATCGTTCAATGCCCGAGCCATGGGCTCTACTTTTCGCTCTTGATCATATTGATCGATGTTTGTTTCCCACAACCGCCCGTGGTTGTGTTCAAACCACGCCGACGTTTGGGGCGACGAATACACCTTGAGATTCAAATCAAGCCGCTGGCTAAGCGCATCGGCAAAACCGTAGGTCTTGGCAAAGTGATAGCCCGTGTCGATGAAAATCACGGGGATATTGGCTTTCACACGTGTCACCAAGTGCAGCATCACTGCCGCCTGCACCCCAAAGCTTGTTGATAGCACCAATCCATCGCCAAAGGTGTCCACCGCCCACTGAACCACCTCAGGAGCAGACGCCGTATCCAAGCGGGTGTTCACAGCATCTAGGTTTTCAATCGTGGGAGCGGAGGTGGGCATCAGGGCAGTTTAGCCCAAGCCCACGACTTTCTTTTGAACAAGCCTTAAACTTCTGGCCATGCACACTGCATACCTCGCTTTAGGCACCAATGTGGGCGACCGCCAGGCCCACCTAAACCGCGCCGTGGCCGCCATCGCCACGCTGCCGGGCATTGCAGGCCTGCGCCTAAGCCGCGTGCGCGAAACCGCCCCCGTGGGACCTCAAGACCAAGGCGCCTTTTTGAATGCCGCCGTGGCGGTTCAAACGTGGCTTGCGCCCCAAGCCTTGCTTGCCGACCTGCTCAACCTTGAAACCCGCTTGGGCCGCCCCACGCGAGCCAACCGCCGCCACTGGGGGCCGCGCGAAATCGACTTAGACCTTTTGGTCCATGGCCCACACATCATCAACACACCCGCCCTTGTTCTCCCGCACCCGCGCCTTCACGAGCGTTCATTTGTACTCGACCCGCTTAACGACCTTGCCGCCCATTTGATCATCCCCGGACAACCCCACACCGTTGCGCAGCTGCTTGCCGATCTTTCTTCTTCTACACCATGAATCATTCTCTTCCACAACCGGCAAGACCTCACGCCTCATCACCGCGCGACACGCTGCTGATCAATGAGATTTTTTTCTCACTTCAAGGCGAATCCACCCATGCAGGGCTTCCTTGCGTGTTTGTTCGCCTGCGCGGTTGCCATCTGCGCTGCCATTACTGCGACACCGAATACGCCTTTCATGAAGGTGAGAAGTGGACTTTCAGCAAAATCCTCGATCGCATTCAAACACTCACCCAAGGCAAGCACTGCAACCTTGTTGAGATCACCGGCGGAGAACCCCTTCTTCAACCACGTGTTCACCCGCTGATGACTGCACTTTGCGATGCGGACCACACCGTGCTCATCGAAACCAGCGGCGCCTGCGATATTTCAAAATGCGATCCAAGGGTGATTCGCATCATGGATCTTAAAACCCCCGGCAGTGGCGAGCACGAAAAAAACCTGTGGTCGAACCTGGCGCACCTCACCCCCCAAGATGAAATCAAATTTGTCTTGACCAGCCGCGAAGACTACGACTGGATGAAACATGTTTTGAACGAACATGCACTCCAAGAGAAAGTACACGCCGTGTTGGTCAGCGCCGTGCACCATGTGCCCCCCGGCCAAGAAATCGCCGGTACGCAAGGCCTCACCATCACCGATTTGGCCCACTGGATTCTCGAAGACGGCCTTGACGTGCGCCTTCAAACCCAGCTTCACAAACTCATTTGGGACCCCGCCGCCCGGGGGGTCTAAGAACGTGCATGAGAACTCTGTCTGGCTTCGCCCGTCCAGCGGAACCAACTGAGCTGCGTCGGTCCGCGGAATCGTGCTTTGGCCGACGGCAGACTTCTCATCCACGTTCTCATGTGAAAACACGCGCCAGCACGCTAAACTCACAACCATGCGCACCCGAATTCTTCGTAAATTTGCCTTTGACGCCGCCCACGACCTGCCGCACTTCCCCGAAGGGCACAAGTGTCGCAACCTCCACGGCCACACCTACCACGCCGAAGTGGTCTTAGAAGGCGAAGTGGATCCTGCCGTGGGCTATTTTATGGATTACGGCGATCTCAAAAAAATCATTGAGCCCATCGAAAACCAACTCGACCACACCTATCTCAACGACATTCCCGGCTTGGCCGTTTCCACCGCCGAAAATGTGGCCAAGTGGATTTACGATCAACTCAAGCCTGATTTGCCGCAACTCATCATGGTGCGGTTGTATGAAACCCCTAGCAACGGCGTGGAGTATGCACCTTAGTGCACCGTCAAGAGTTTAATCTTAAGGTTGAGTCTTCTGGGCAAACGGTGTGGGCTCCGCCCACGACGGGCGGGGTTCGCAAGAGAACTCAACACGCTGTCCCAAAATTGAACCGTAACGAAGCGTGCGGCCCGCGCTGGTATGACGCTCCTTACAACGCCACCCTGTCCACAGGTTTGCGTACGGTGGGCCGCCTAAGCCATGGCGTGCAAATTGGTTTGCGGCACGGCTTTGATTCCGGCTTGGCCCTCGATCATGTGTATCGCAACCGCGCCCAAGGCATCACCCCGCTGGGCCGTTTACTCGACCGCGTCATCCTCAACACCGCAGGCTGGCGGGCCATTCGCCATCGCGGCGCAACCCTCAACCACCTTCTTAACCAAGCCGCCACCAATGCCATCGCCCGCGATGGACAGGCCCGCGTGTTAGACCTTGCTTCGGGCCCTGGGCGTCACACACTTGACCTTCTTAAACGCCGGCGCCACGCCCCCATCCAAGCCCTTCTTTTCGATCGCTCTTCCCACGATCTCAAAGCCGCCGAAGAACACGCTCTTCACACCCACTTGGGCAACCGGGTTTCATTGACGCAAGGCGATGCTTTTAACCCTGAAAACATCCATGCCGCCGCCGCATCATGGCAGCCCAATGTGGTGATTGTCTCGGGCTTGTATGAACTCACCCATGACGCCCAGGCCATCCATCATTCACTGGCCGCCTTAAGCCATGTGGTGGCCCCCAAGGCAACGCTCATTTACACCAATCAGCTTACCCACCCCCAAGCCCGCCTTATCGCCCACGTTATTCCCCGAACCAACGGCGTGCCGCGCGCTCTGGTTCACCGCCCCCAAGCCACCCTTGACGCATGGATTAAACAACACGGCTTCGCAACCCAACACACCCAAGCCGACCCATGGGGAATCTTCACCGTCACGCAGGCCTGTTACGACGCCAACAACATGACGCCCACCGCCGCAACAAGGCAGACATAACTCATGCGATCGTGAATCGCAAACGTGATGGGGTCTTCATCCAATTCGCGTCGGAAGGCCAATAGCCAAACCCGCAGAATCCAAAACAGAACAAGGGGCAACATAAGCCACAGCATGTGCGGGCGGTGATACAGCGTCGCGCTCATGTCACTTTGAATATAAAGCGCCAACACCAAGGTGGCCGCCAGCCCACAGCTTGGCCCCACACTGCCAATCAAAGGCAAATCGCAAAGGCGATACCCCCGGCGGTGATTGATCTCACCTTCTTGCGTTCGCGAAAGCTCGGCATAGCGTTTCACAAAAGCAAGACTTAAAAACATAAACGAGCTAAATGCAATAAGCCAATGCGAAAGCACAATGCCCACCACCACACCGCCGCCCATCACCCGGTGGGTGTAAAGCCAAGCCAATAACAGCACATCCACCAGCACGCGTCGCTTAAGCCCAAACGAATACGCCGTGGTTAGCCCAAGATAAATGCCCACCCATCCCAAAAATGCCGCCCCCCCGGCCATCAGCGCAAGCACCCCGGCCGCAAGCAAAAGCACCCCGGCCGTGGCCATCGCCACAGGAATACGAACAAGCCCCGCCGCAAGGGGCCGCTTACGTTTGGTCTGATGCACGCGGTCCGATTCAATATCCACCAAGTCGTTCACAATGTAAATCGCCGATGCCGCGGCGCAAAATGCAAGAAACCCGAGAAATGCAAAAAACACCAAGCCCAACTCGCCCAATTTGTGGCCCGCAACCAGTGGCACAAACACCAAAAGGTTTTTGGTCCACTGATGAGGCCGAAGCAACTTGAGCAATGCCCCACGCCCGCGACGAGACGTGTTTTCAGGCGTATCGTCAGACGTGTTTCCAAACACACGTTCAACCCGCCCCGCTTCATGGGCGGCTGCCGCAAGGCGAGCCGAAGGCGCCACCAACACCATGCGTCGGCACACCTGAACAATGGGCACGTCGGCGTCCGAATCACCTGCATAATCAAACCCATTGGCGGCTTGCTCTCGAATCGCCGCAATTTTGGTCACCCCGCGACGGTTGTGATGCGCGTCGCTGGCAATCACCTTGTCAAACAGACCCAAATGATCGGCCACCGCTTGGGCATATTTTTCGCAGCTTGCAGTGGTCAACCACAAAGAACGTCCCGCCGCTTTCTGTTCACGCAACCAATCCAAAAAGTCGGTGCGATACGGCAACCGCGTCATATCAAGATCGACCTCTTGGGCCACTTGGTGCTTGAGCATTGCGCGGCCCGCACGCCACCAACCGGGCACACGCAAAATCCGCTGAGGACGATCTCCCAACAACTTGGCCAATGACTCATGCAAAAGGTCGCTGTAAATCAGCGTGCCGTCTAAATCAACACACAGCGGCACCGCGTCAACAGACTCGGTTGCAGACATCGAATTAGACGTGGCTTGGAGCATAAAAAAAAGAAAAGGCAACGCGACAAAACGCAACAAAACGAACCGCCCGTTGATCTAACCACTATCGGCCACCCAGCCCCACAGCTCGGTGGGGAGGCCTGATTGACGCCTTACTTTTGCCGCCGATAACCATTGCCGTTCATACGTCCGTGCAAACAACGCGGTTCCCATGCCCCCCCGCAACACGTTTCGCCTCTCCACCCCCTTGCCGCCCCCTTCTTATTTTCGACTCGGCCTCACCGCCCAATGCATTTTGTGTGTCAGCGTGGTCCAGTAGGTGTGCTTGGGGTTTTGAATAATCGACAACCGAACCGGATGCTGGCGAATGCGGATTTGTTGGCCCTCGGCCACGCTCAACGAGTGCTGCCCGTCAATCACCAAGGTGGTGCCAGGGTTGGCGCGGGTCATGGTCACCCACACCTCACTGTCGGCCCCAAACACAATGGGTCTAAAGGCGATGGATTGTGGCGCAATGGCCGAGATCACAAAGGCGTCCACCGCAGGGGCCACAATCGGTCCCCCCACCGAAAGGTTGTAGGCCGTTGATCCCGCCGCGGTCGAAATAATCATCCCGTCCCCGGCATAGGTCAATGCCGAGCGGCCCGAGTATTGCGGGTCAATGGCCAAATCCATTTCAATCATGCGATAAGGCGGCCCCGCCGTCACCACGGCATCGTTCATGGCCACAAACTTGTTGCCTGCCACAGCCGAAGCATCCCACCGCTCGGTGCCCGGCGGCAACACCTCCACATCCATCATCGTGCGCAAACTCACCCGACACGCGCCCGACACAATGTCATCCCAATAAGTCTTAACGTCTTCAATTTCAAAGTCGGCCAAAAAGCCCACCTTGCCAAAGTTAATACCCAAAAGCGGCACCTGCCGGTCCACCATCGCACGGGCCTGACTTAAGAACGTGCCGTCTCCACCCAGCACCAGTGCCAAATCAGCTTCAGGCCGAGCGGCCACCTCGGCGTCGGTTGCCCGTGTTGCAAAAACACCCACCACCTGAGCCCGCTTCTCCAGCCAAGGCCCAAACCGCTCGATGGCGTCAAGCACCTGAGGTTTCTTGCGATTGGCGAGAATAAGAACGCGCGGCCGTGATGCTTGCATGGCCACCAGTTTACGGTCGGTTCTCCTGCCACGCGGCCCAACCCTCCTTTTAGAGCAATCATCACCCCTCAAAAAACCCCCTTTGATTGGCCCCCCCCCCCGATCTATCCGATAGTAAACCAGCGGCTTTCTTTCCTGAAAGCTCAAGGCCACCCCGTCACCAGCCGCCCTCCAAGCAACTCTCTTAAAAGAACCCACCTGTGCAAGCCCTTGTCTTCGACGGAACCCAGCCCCTCATTGATCCCCAGCGGGCCACGCCAAAGCCCCCTGCGGGCGAAGCGCTCATTCGCCCACAGCGTATGGGTGTGTGCAGCACCGATTTAGAAATCTGTCGCGGCTACTCTCAGTTCACCGGCGTGCTGGGGCATGAATTTGTGGGTGTGGTCGAGGCGGTGGGCCGCAAATCAGACGCCTCTTGGATCGGCAAGCGGGTGGTGGGCAACATCAACTGTGTTAACACCGTTTGCGACTTGGTCGAATCAGGCCTGCGCGACCACGCACGCGACCGCACCGTGCTGGGCATCGTCGGCCGCGACGGATGCTTTGCCGAATCGTTTCTTTTGCCCACAGACAATCTTTTTGAAGTGCCCGACCACGTTGACGACGACCACGCGGTTTTCGTCGAACCCCTGGCCGCCGCGTTTCAAATTTTGCGTCAACTCACCGTCGAAGGCCGCCCCTTCATCACCGTGTTGGGCGACGGCCGCTTGGGCCTACTCGTGGCCCAAGTGGTCAACTCACTCAACGCCACGGTTCGCGTGGTGGGCAAACACGAAGCCAAACTTCGCATGTGCGAAAAGTGGGGCATTAAACATCGCTTGCTCGAAGACGTGGGCCTACGCCAAGACCAAGACATCGTTATCGATTGCACCGGCTCACCCCACGGCATTGAAACCGCCATGGCCATGGTTCGCCCACGCGGCACCATCGTGATGAAAACCACCACCGCCCCGCCCAAACAACCCATCGACCTCAGCCCCTTGGTCATTCACGAAATCAATCTCGTTGGTTCGCGCTGCGGCCCCTTTCCCGACGCCATCGACGCCCTGTCGTCTCAATCCATCGACATCGCAAGCCTTATTTCAAAGCGCATGAAATTGGCCGACGGCGTCAAAGCCTTGACGGTCGCCAATCAGCCCGACGTGATTAAAGTACTGCTGGATCTATAAAAACGGCTACGCCCCCAGCGGTTCACCACACGCCGACACCTCTCCTTGTAAATCACGCAGCGCTTCTTCGGGCAGTCCGGCCTCCACCCCCGGCCCATCAGCGGTGTAATGCTCGGCCAACACCGCCTGCCAGTCATCCAGGCTTTTCACCTTGATAAACGCCTTCTTAATGGCCAGTGCGTCGCCGTGATGTCGTGAAAATTTAATGCCGAATTTACGCATCATGCGCGACGCCATGCCCTCGCCATGCAGTGCCACGCTTAACTCGAAATGTCGCAACAGCACATCACGCTGGGCATACACGGTGGGAGGCGAGCTTTCGCGCCCTGCCATCATCGCCCGGGCCTGAGCAAACACCCACGGGTTGCCAATGCACCCCCGCGCCACACTCACCCAATCCACCCCTGTTTCATCGAGCATCCGAAAAATATCTGAGGCCGTCCAAATATCGCCGCTGCCGCCAATCACAAACCCCCGAGCCCGCGCGTCAGCCCCATAGCGTTGAGTCAGCTCGCGTAAAAACGGCCACTTTCCACGTCCCACATATTTTTGCTGCACCGTGCGACAATGCACCGTCGCCCCGGCATAGCCCAGCTCCATGGCCGCCTCAAACACACGCTCAAACGCCTTGGCCATTTCAGGCGTGTCGTCGTAGGCCCGCCGCAGTTTCACCGTCAGCGGCACCCCGCCATCGGCCCGCCGATCCATCGCTTCGCGCACCGCTTCCAAAATCGCAATGGCCTCATCGGGCACGCACAACAAATGCCCGCCACGACACTTCTTTTTAATCTTCTTCACCGGGCACGCCAAGTTCACATCCACCACGTCGTAGCCCAAGTTCACCAAAATGTCGGACCCCGCCGCAATGTCCGCCGGGTGGCTTCCCATCAGTTGCCCCGCAATGGGGTGGTCATGGTCGCTTAACTCCGCCGCCTTAAGCCCCTTGCCCCCTGCAATCAAAAATTGATCCAACATCGCCTCGGTAATGCAATACGGGCACCCATGCTCACGCGCCACCACACGCATCGCCGCATCGGAGTACCCCGCCAACCCCGCCTGATAAAACGGCGCATCCACCACCACATTGCCCAGCCGCAGCGGTGGGTGGGACAATGCAAGACCAGAGGCCATACAGGCCTCTGGCGGGCGGGTCGGTTTGCTTAGAAGGTTCATAACCGCCATGATAAACGCACCATGAAAGGTTTACCCTCCTCCTTTTTAATTGTTGCCACGGCCGCCACCCGCTTGACGGCCTTGTTTGCCCTCACCGCAACGCTTTGGGCCTGCCACGGCCCTGAGTCCATCGCCACCCGCGATGCCCGCCAAGCATTGGCCCAACTGGCCTATCCCGCTGGCGTTCCCTATGGCCCGCCGATCGACATTGCCGCCCAGCGTCAGGGCAAAACCCTGCATCTGTACAACCGAACCCCTGCGATTTACCGCGACCACCAACTGTGGCTCAATCGGCAATACGTCAACACCGTGCCGGTGATCACCATCGGCACCGACAACATCATCGACCTGCCCCAGTGGGTCAACCGCTATGCCGAGCCTTTCCCCGTGGGACAATGGCTCACCCCCGACGACGCGAAGTCCGTCGTGCTTGCCGAGCTTTACGACCCCCAAAACAACCAACGCCACCGCCTAACCCTTTGGCCTGACGACACCGAAGACGACGGCCGCTAAGCCGCGTTCTCCACAATCCAGCTTGCTCACATTACAACCTGCACAACCTGCTCATACTTATAAGACGCAAACACCATGAACGACACCGCCGCCCCCTCCGTTTTAGATCTCAGCCCCGCCGACCTTTACACCCGGTACAAAAAATACCTGTGCAAAGCCCCAGGCCTTAATCTCACCCTCGACATCTCGCGCATTCCGTTTGAACCTGTGTTTCTCAAGCGTATGGAACCCGCCATTCAAAAGGCTTTTGAAGCCATGGAAGCCCTCGAAGGCGGTGCGATTGCCAACCCCGATGAAGACCGCATGGTCGGCCACTATTGGCTGCGTGCCCCCGGTTTGGCCCCCGAACCCGATCTCATCAAAGCCATTCACGACACCATCGACAACGTCAAGGCGTTTGCCTCTGAGATTCACGGCAAAGTCATTACCCCCCCACAATCCGCTCGCTACACCGATGTGCTTTCCATTGGCATTGGCGGCAGCGCCTTGGGGCCCCAGTTCATCAGCGACGCGCTTTACAACCAACGCGCCCGCGACAAGATGAAAATGCACTTCATCGACAACACCGACCCCGACGGCATTCGCCGCGTGCTCGATGGCTTGGGCGCCAAGCTCAAATCCACCTTGGTGCTGGTGATTAGTAAATCAGGCGGCACCCCCGAACCGCGTAACGGCATGCTCGAAGCCAAAAAAGCCTTCGAAGACCGCGGCCTTTCCTTTGCCAAACAAGCCGTCGCCGTCACCGGCAACGGAAGCAAACTGCACCAAATCGCCACCCAAGAAGGCTGGGTTAAAACCTTTCCCATGTGGGACTGGGTGGGCGGCCGCAGCTCAGTCACCGCCACGGTGGGCTTGGTGCCCATGGCACTTCAAGGCCTAGACATCACGCAGTTTTTAAATGGCGCGGCCAAAATGGACGACGTCACCCGCAACACCAAAACCCTTAAAAACCCTGCCGCCCTGCTTGCACTCATGTGGTACTTCAGCACCGGCGCCCGAGGCGAAAAGGACATGGTCATCCTGCCTTACAAAGACCGCTTGCTGCTCTTTAGCCGTTACTTGCAACAACTGGTCATGGAAAGCTTGGGCAAAACCTTCGACCTCGACGGCAAGCCCGTGTACCAAGGCATTGCCGTGTATGGCAACAAAGGCAGCACCGACCAACACGCCTATGTGCAGCAATTGCGTGATGGCGTCAACAACTTTTTCGCCACCTTCATCGTTGCCCTGCAAGACACCACCAAGCCCGGCAAAGACGCCGTGGTTGAAGTGGAGCCCAATGTCACCGCCGGCGACTACCTCAACGGTTTTTGGCAAGGCACCCGCACCGCCCTGTGGGAAAACGGCCGGGGCAGCATGACCCTCACCGTCGAAAAAATCGACGCCCGCACCATTGGCGCCCTCATCGCGCTTTACGAACGCGCGGTGGGCCTTTACGCCACACTCATCAACGTCAACGCTTACCACCAGCCCGGCGTCGAGGCTGGCAAAAAAGCCGCTGCCGTGGTGCTTGACCTGCAGCACAAACTCTTGGGCGCCCTCACCGAAGAACCGCAATCCATCGAAAAAATCGCCGAAGCCGCAGGCGCCAAAGACGACATTGAAAGTCTCCTGCACATCGCCGACCACCTCGCGTCCAACAAACGCATTGTCCGCAAGGGCAGTGCCTACGCCAAAAACCCAGCCTAAATCCTAGACCTCGAACCCTAGATCTAGAACCCTAAACATCGCGGTGTCTCGCGCCCCATTCCATGGCCAAGTCCAAGAAAAAAAAGCACCCACGCAACTTCTCGCCGAGGATCGAGAACCGTCGTGCGCACTTTGACTACACCATCACCGACACCCTCGAATGCGGCATCAAACTCATGGGCAGCGAAGTCAAGAGCATTCGCCACGGCCACGTGTCATTGGCCGAAGGCTATGTCGCCATCAACCCCAATGTCATGGGCATGGATCTTTTAAACGTCGACATCGCCCTCTATGCCCAAGCGGGCATTCATCAACATCAACCGCGCCGCATTCGACACCTGCTCGCCCACAAACGCGAAGTCAAAGCCCTGCACCAAAAAACCTTCGCCAAAGGCGTGACCCTTGTGCCCTTGGCCATGTATTTTAAAAACGGCATGTGCAAGGTCGAAATCGGCCTGGGCATCGGCAAAAAAATGCACGACAAACGCCAAGACATCCAAAAGAAAGAAGCCGATCGCGACATTCGCCGCGCCATGGCCAGAGAAGTGCGGTAAATCCAAGCACCGCACACACCGCCCCCAATGCACCGCCTCATTCTTCTGCTCACCTTCACCGAAAGCTTCGCCACCATTCTTCTTGAACGTGGCCTTTATTTTTACACGTATGACCGCTTGGCCTTTTCAACGTCTGCCAACCTCACCCTCGCGCTCATTTTCGGTCTCATGTATGCCGCCGGTGCGTGGAGCGCCCATCGCTTGTGCCAACACATCAGTGAACGCACCCTTTTTGCCCTGCTCACCGCAGGCTTACTCATCGCCCACTTGGCCATTGGCTTTTGGCCCACCGCCACGGGCTGCATGGTGGGGTTTCCCTTGGTGGGACTGTTAAGCGGCGCCAAGTGGCCCATCATCGAAACCTATGTCACCGCAGGCTGCACCCCACGCAAAGCCATTGCCGCCATTGGACGCTTTAACGTTTCGTGGGCGCTGGCCGTTCCGATTTCACTTGCCATCACCGGCCCCTTGATCGCCTCACGCCCCGACGCCCTGTTCTTTCTTGCCGCAGGCATTCATCTCACCACGCTGGCGCTGTTGTTTGGCCTGCCCAAACGCCCGGCGCATCTCAAGCTTGACCACCCCGAACAACCCAACCCCGAAACACTCGCTCGCTATGGTCATCTGCAAACCAGTGCCCGCTGGGCCATGCTAGGAAGCTGCGCCATGGCCTTTTTGCTTGCCCCACTGCTTCCTGGCATTTTCCAAAACCGACTGGGCCACAGCCTTCAAGCGGCCACCGGACTCTCCGCCGGACTCGATGTCGCCCGCGTACTTACCTTCGCGGCCTTGGGTCTTTTCACCGCATGGCGCGGCAAAAAAATGCCACTTGTGCTGGGCGCCTTAGGACTTCCACTGGGCTTGGGCCTCACCCTCTTGGGCCCCAACACCGCCACCGTACTCACCGGCGAAGCAATCTTTGGCATCGCCTCAGGCATCGTCTATTACGCCGCGCTCTACCACACCATGGTCTTGCTCAATGCCAGCATCGCCGCGGGCAGCGCTCACGAAACTCTCATTGGCCTGGGCTTTGCACTGGGCCCTGCCATTGGCCTGCTCGCGGGTGTCGCAGGCCATGCCACGCAAAACCAAGCCCTCGGCTTGGCCTTGGTCGTCGGCCCCACCGCACTGCTCACCACCCTGCTGGCCCTGCGGCCGCTTGGCTTTTCTAACGTACAACGCTCAGAAAAGAACCCATGCGATACAATCAAATCTCGCCATTAAAAGAACTGCCCCTCTCATGCAACCTCCCCTTTGCCTAGATCAATCTCCCGAACGCGTGTCTGCACGCCTGCGCAACACCATTGACATGCACCGCGCGGGCGTGCGAATGATGCATGCCAAATTGCGAGATGCCCACCCTCACGAATCTGCCCACGCGATCCAAACCCGCCTCAATCAATGGCTTCACGGCGCACCCCCCGAATCCACTGAGCCATCGCGATGACCCTCCCCGCCCTTGAGGTCTTGATGCGTACCGTCGCACACGGCTTACATCAAGCCAACGCCTCTTTCGCCATCGTTGGCGGTCTGGCCGTGGGGGCTCGACTCGGTCCACGTTTCACACGTGATGTTGACTTTGCCATTGCAGTTACCAACGACTCTGAGGCCGAGGCCATACTCAATCACTTCGTGCAACGCGGCTTTCGCCCCGAAGTCGACATCAGCCACGCAATCACCGGGCGACTACACACCATGCGACTTATCCCCCCAAGTCTCACCGGAGCCAACCCAGAAGAAGGACTTCCTCTGGCCGACTTTCTCTTTGCCACGTCGGGCATTGAAATCGAAACCGTTGCCTCCGCCACGCCCGCGATTTTGGCACCAGATCTAAAACTCCCCACCGCCCGCATTCCCCATCTCATCGCGATGAAATGCCTCTCCGAATCCGACCGCCGCCTTCAAGACCGCATCGACCTTCAAAACCTGTGCGCCGCCGCCACCCCCACCGACCTTGACGAAGCCCATCAATTGGTCAACCTCATCAGCCAACGCGGCTATGCCCACGACAAAGATCTTCACGCCACACTCGCGCAGTTTACGAATGCCAAATAACACAACAACCGTTCACTGGTTTCAGGAAGATGTCTGTGGGGTAATGCGAAGGAAATTTAACCGCCAAGAGGGCAAGTGAGAGAGCCAAGGAAGGTAAAAAATAAAATTAAAAAACGTCCTTTTTTACCGTGGCATGCGTGCAGAAATCAAGTCAAGGCGATTGAGAAACGTCCTTCAGAAAGCGTCTCATGTCCCTATCTCCCCTACCTCCCTTGGCGGGTCATGTTCCTTTTCTTCTGTTTGGGTGAACGCCTGGCCTCTCACTCACAAAATATTCAATGTTGGCCCGGCCCCCGCGCCACTGGCCACATGCACTTCCACTTGCCGTGCCACCGCACGCGTCATGGCCTCCATGGATTCTGACAAGGCGTCATCGCCTGTAAAGTTGGCCGTGGGGTCGCCTGCATCACTGTTGCGACGCAACGCCACGTTAATCGGCACGGCCCCCAAAAAGGGCACGCCACTTTGTTGGGCCAACATTTCGGCACCGCCTCGGCCAAACAAATCGTATTCCTTACCATCGTCGCCAATGAAAAAGCTCATGTTTTCCACCACGCCCAGCACTTCAATGCGCAATTGACGGAACATGGCAATCGCACGTTTGGCATCATCTTGGGCCACTTTTTGTGGTGTGCATACCACCACCGCGCCCGTGAGCGGCAGAAGCTGACTCATCGTCAACGGCACATCACCTGTGCCCGGCGGCAAATCGATGATTAAAAAATCAAGCTCACCCCAGTCGGTCTGTGTGGCCAATTGCTGAAACGCCCCGTGGGCCATGGGACCACGCCAAATCAGCGGCTTATCGTCTTCCACCAACGCGCCCATGGTCATGGTTTTAATGCCATGCACTTCAAACGGGATCAACGTCTTGCCTTCGGCTCGCACTTCATAACGATCGGTGCCCAACATCGTCGGCACCGACGGACCGTAAATATCACCATCCATCAAGCCCACTTTTTGACCCGCCCGGGCCAACCCCACCGCCAAGTTAATCGCCACCGTTGATTTCCCCACCCCCCCCTTGCCGGCCCCCACGGCCAAAATATGCTTCACCTTTGGCAAAGGGTTCGACACCCCGGCCCCAGGCTCATCGGGCGCGGTGCCGCCGCCGGTGAGATCA
>JAZGFZ010000322.1:0-7255 GCA_036480015.1 Algisphaera sp.
CCCGAAATCGATGCACTCGCCCAGCGCCGCAGCAATACCTATTTTTGTAACTTTTCGGTATTCCAATCCACTTTAGACAGCTGGGCCATCAAGCAATTATTCCCCATTATGCCCATCCACCGACTCGATCACGAGCCCACCTGTCAAGGTGTACTTGCCGACATCACCTGCGATTCCGATGGCAAAGTCGAACATTTCATTGCCCGCCCCGACAGCACCGAACCCCACGAAACCGCGCTGCCTCTGCACCCCTACACCGGTGACGATTACCTGCTGGGCATCTTCATGGTCGGCGCTTACCAAGAAACCCTCGGCGGCCTACACAACCTCTTTGGCGACACCAACGCCGTGCACGTCACCCTCGACGCCAAAGGTCGTGTTCAAATCGACGAGGTGGTGGAAGGCGACACTGCCGCAGAGGTCTTGCGCTACGTTCAATTCGACCCTTCCGAACTGCGCCGTCGTTTTCGCAAAAGCCTTGAGCAAGCCGTTCAAAATAAGCGTATCAGCCTCGAAGAATCCTCTGTGCTACGCCGCTTCTATGACGACGGCTTGGCCGGGTACACCTATCTCACCTAATGAATCAAAGGCAACCGCGGACTTTCGATTCTCATGCAATATGCGACACCGCCTTTGCTCTTCCGTTTTAAACGCGCCATGCTCCACGCCCTCACGCAATTCATTCCCCAAGGAACATCCGTCGGTTGGGCATTGACGGCACTCGCGGCGGGTGTTTTGGTCACGGGCATTGCCAAATCGGGCTTTGGCGGAGGCATTGGTATTCTCGCCGTGCCGCTCATGGCAGGCGCCATTCACACCGACGCCGTTCTGGGGGTCATGCTCCCCATTCTCATCGCCGCCGACATTGCCGCCGTGTCGCAGCACCGGCGTTTTGTCGAACCCCGTCAATTACGTCGCTGCTTACTCGGCGGCTTGGTGGGTGTCGTGGCTGGCACCGTCTTGTTACGCGTGTATCAAAAAGCATCGTCATTTAGCGCCTTACTCAGCGGCACCGTGGGCAGTGTCTGCTTGCTATTGGTGGCGGTTCAACTTTGGCGTTTTGCAGGCAAACGTATCCCACGCCTGCCCGACAATCGCCCCACAGCGGTGGGGGTTGGCGGCCTCGCCGGCTTGGTGTCCACCCTCGCCCACGCCGCAGGCCCCGTCATGTCGGTTTATTTTCTCGATCAGCGCATGAAAAAACGGCAACTCGTTGCCACCCTCGCCGTGTTTTTTTTCGCCCTGAACCTCATGAAAGTCCCCGGCTATGTCGCCTTGGGCGTCATCAACATCGCCACCCTCAAAGCCAGCGCTCTATTGCTCCCGGTGGTTCCCTTGGGCGCCCTCTTGGGCCTATGGCTTCATCACAAAGTGCCCGAACGCCCTTTCACATTGCTGATGTACTTGGGCGCCGCTGCCGCCGGAACCCGCATGATCTTCAAAGCCTTTGCCTCGGGGTGAAATACGGCCACGCCACAAAAAGGCAAATACCCCCATTGCCCTTACACTCCCCCCATGCCTGATCTCTCTGATTTCATCCGTCCTGCTGACCTTACCGACCTCATTGCCCGTGCCCGGCATGAAGACTTGGGGCCTTTAAATCTTGATGCCACCACATCGCTTTTTGTCGATGCCGCCGAAACCTGCACCGCCCATGTGGTGAGCCGACAAACAGGAACCCTTGCAGGACTGGCTTTGTTGCCCGCTGTTGTTGCGGCCTATGACGCAACCATTTCACTCGACACTTCGACAACCGATGGCGCCGCGATTAAACTTGGCAATACAGTGGCCTCTTTCAAGGGTTCCTTACGCTCTATTCTCACCCTTGAACGCGTTGCACTCAATCTGCTGGGACACCTCTCGGGCATTGCCACCCACACCGCCGCCTTTGCAACCCAAATCAAACACACCTCTGCCAAGGTGTACGACACACGCAAAACCCTGCCGGGCTTGCGATCCCTTCAAAAATATGCCGTTGCTTGCGGCGGCGGCGGCACCCATCGCATGGGACTTTACGACGCCGTCATGGTCAAAGACAACCACCTTGCCCATGTTGCGCTTGACGATTACACCGCCACACTTCAAGCCATGGCCCAACAAGCCCGACACGATGTGCCCGCCCTCAAGTTTGTCATGGTCGAAGTGGACACCCTTGAACAACTCGATCGTGTACTCCCCGCAGGCGTGGACATCGTACTCCTAGACAACATGCCACCCGACATTCTCAAACAAGCCGTGGCCAAGCGCAATGCAATCGCCCCCAACATCAAGCTGGAAGCAAGCGGCGGCATCACACTCAACACCGTCAAAGCCATTGCCGAAACAGGTGTCGAACGCATTTCAGTGGGCGCCCTCACCCACTCGTCAATCAATCTCGACTTGGGGCTCGACATTCAAACCCATTCATCCCATGGCGGCGCGGCTTGACCCCCCCGCCATCCCCTGAACCACAAGCAATCCCCGACGCCATCCCAGAGCCCCCGCTCACCCAATGGGCTGACGCCATTGAAGCTCGCTTTCCCACACGCCACGGACGCGTCGAGGTCTATGCCTCCACCACCAGCACGCAAGATGCCGCCCGCCGCCGTGTCACCGCCGACCCCCACCATGCCCACGGCTTGGTCGTCACCACGGGCCATCAAACCGCAGGCCGTGGACGACTCGGCCGCCAATGGTCCGCCCCCGGCGACACCTGCCTCACCTTAAGTGCCGCTTACCGCTTGGGCGACTTGCCTGCCGACCGCCTGAGCTTTGCCACCTCGGTGGCTTTGGCCGAAACTCTCGACGACTCACTCCGCCATGTCAACCAAACCGCCACCATCAAATGGCCCAATGACATTTATGTCGCAGGCCAAAAAATAGCGGGCATTTTGGTTGAGCAAGCCAACGGCGTGGCCATCATCGGCATCGGCATCAACATCAACACCTCACGCGAAGCATTTCCCTCAGCACTTCGCCACCCAGCCACCAGCCTTACCCTTTGCGGAGCACACACCCATCGCCTGAATGTTCTTCTCCATTTGCTACCCCGACTCGATCACGCGCTCAAAGACCGCCCTCTCCAAGATCTTTTGACCGCTTGGCGCCAACGCTCAACCTTGCTTGCCCAATCCATTCGCTTTGCTCACAACGGTGAGAGCATCACAGGCCATGTGATTGACCTTGACCCCCAAGCAGGCCTTATTGTTCGCCGCAACAGTGGCGAACTCATTCATCTTCCTGCCGCCACCACCTCGGTGATGGATCCGCAAAAAGACACATAAATCGCAAGCGTCACCAAGGAAGCCGCAACCCCAGAACGCAAGCGTCCCTCTTTTAAACCTTCTCCCCAATGAAAAACCCGAGGCCGCAGCTTTCGCTACGGCCCCGGGTCGCTTAGGGCGATTCTTCCCTCCGCCCTGTCTCAAATTAAACGTCTTTAATCGGTAGGAACATCCGCCAGCATCGCTGGGGTGATGTTGCGAGTCACTTCATCAAGTGCCGCCATGGCACGGTCATGATCCACCCGGCAAACATCCAATTCTGTCTCCCGTTGAGCCACAAAAACATCTTGGGCAACCACCTCGGCGCGGGCGGCAGAAACACGCAAGGTGCTTGCCGCCACACGATCTTGCACTCTTTTAAGTTGCGGCGTTAAAGCATTAAGTTCTTCATCTGTTGTGGTGGCCGCTGCATGCGTTTCGATTTCTTTCAATTGATCCTGTTGCCATGACAACAACACCTTCTCACCTTTCAGCGTAGACAACGCCTCGTCAGACAACACTTGGGCTTGAGCCAGCTGTTTTTGGGCCTGAACCCCTCGAGCCTCTGCGGCATAAGCAGAAAACCGAGCCGAAACCAATGCGTTCTCCACGGCGTCTTCTTGGACCCCTTCAACAGAAGCCACGTCATCCACTTCTGGCGATGCGATGCGATCCAATTCAGGCCACGGTTCCAAAGAAGGCGAATCAATCGACGCCACGGCCAAAGCTTGTTCGGCAGCTTGTCTTTCAGCTGCAGCCAATACTTGCTCGGCAGCTCGTCTTTCAGCAGCCGCCAATGCTTGCTCGCTGCAACGAGCACTCACGGCCATCTGTTTGGCATAATCAACCTGCGATGGATTGAACTTCATCAACCCGCCTGGCTCAGACGTTCGCGAATTGTTGGCAAAGGGCGCTCGGTATTGCCGGGCCGAATCAGCCACATACACATCGCCGTTGGGTGCCATCGCCAAGCCATCAGGCCAACGAAGACGATCATCGCCCAACACTTCTTCAATCACACCATTGGCCCGACGCACCCGCAAGCCGCGGCGTTCCACTGCGGTTAAATACAAATCACCCGATTGAGGGTCCAAAACAATGCCGTCAACCGCCGAGCCTGTACGGCCTAGGTTTTCAACCTGAGCCACAATGTCAAAATCAGTGTTCTTCGAATTTCTCAACACGGCCGTGGACACGCTGTACAGCGTGCGTCCTTCGCGGGCATGGAAATAAAGCGTTTCACCATCGATCGACAACTCAATCGCAGCCACACCATTGCCCAATGCCGCACCTTTGGATTGAGCCGACAAGTCAGGCCGCAGCGTGTGCCGCAGATCCACTCCAATTTCAGCACCCGTGACGTCTTGCCCCGCCAACACCGATCGGGCCACACCACTTTCCAAATCCACCACCACAATCGCCCCATGCCCACAATCCGCCACATAGGCCACTTTGCGGCCCATATCGACACGAAGATCAGTCAACCGGGTGTCTTGGCTCAATTCACGTGCATGATCCAGATAAAAAATCCGCATCACACGGTCGTCATTCAGATTCACCTGAATCAATTTCGGGCCGCCCGCCACCACGCCCTGTTCACCATGCTCGCCCGAATCCAAGATCCAAAGACTTTCACCCTCATCATCGCGGGTCACCGTCAAGGCTTGAGCGTTTACCAACGTTCTTAATGCGGTGGGACCAGGCTGACCATCCCATACATTCCACGCCCCTTGGGGAAACGGCCGAAGCACACCGCCCTTCAACTCTGCCACCGACATCTTCGATCGACCTTCCAAATGTGGGAAGGCCAAAAACTGGCGACCCTCTGACGACACCGCAACCCCTGCGGGACTTGCATCGTCAAAGCGAGCCACTTCTTCTAAAAGCGGATGACTACCCATCGCTCCCTCTGTATCAAACGAGCGAGATGTGGAGCAACCCCCCAAACCCAATGAGGCAGCAAGCAAAACGGCAGTGGAAAACGATGTGGCAAAACGCGTCATGAGAAGTCTCCGAGTTCCTCGGTTATCCCGAGCAATATCTAAATCAACGGCAACGGCCGGGAGTGATCTCCCGAAGCCCGATGTCGGATGTATCGGCGTCCATTTGCGACGGATGAAGTAACCCCAAGCAGGTCCACGCGTGTTATTTCAAAAAATTCAAGTAAAGCGTTTCAATATTCACTTCAAAGAGATCAGACAAACCAACAAATCCGAAAAAAACGCGTGAAAGCCCTTTGGCAATAAAGCCATTCAAATACCCCGTGACACGACGAAACAAGAAACGCCCCTCAAGTACGCCGCGAATAAAACATGAGCCTCAGCCCATTCATCCACCGCAGACCATTGAACAAACGACTGCTTAAAATAGGAGCGGCAGGGTTCGAACCTGCGACCGAGCCATTATGAGTGGCCAGCTCTAACCACTGAGCTACGCTCCCCAATCTAAGCAGACTAGCAAATTTGATGGACCCACCCCGTTCACAAATCTCACAAATCCATCGTCATTTCAGCCACCGGGGTTACGATAGAGCAATGCGTCCCAAAGCCAAAACATCTCTCACCGCCCCACGCCCCCGACGATGGCGCCGCCGCTTACTTATTGCGACCCCCATTGTGTTAGCCCTTTACGCTTTGGTCGGTTTTTTTGGCATGCCTTGGGCCCTGCAACGCTGGGCCGTTCCCGCCGCCAACGACACGCTCAACGGCACACTCGCCGTCAATCAATTTCGATGCAATCCTTTTTCCCTGTCACTCACCGCCGAAGGTGTCAGCCTTCACGACACGGCCCACGCCAAGATTCTCGGGATCGACCGCTTTTACGGCAACCTTCAAGCCTCCAGTTTAATTCGTCGGGGCTGGGTCTTTCGCGCCATCGAACTGGACCGACCTTTTGTGTCCGTTGAACTTCTCGATAACGGCCGACTCAATCTTGCCGGACTTGCCAAACCCGCCGACCCCACCGCACCACAAACCGTCAAGCCCGCGCCCGCCGCCCCCCACAACGGTGCCCCGCCCGCTTGGCCACGGCTGCGCGTGGGCCGATTTGCCGTCACCGACGCACACTTGATTTTCGCCGATCAATTCATCGCCGCCCAACCCTTTCATTTCGAAATCAATCCTCTCACGTTCACCATCCCCAAGCTCGACACCTTGGCCGATCATGAAAACCCCCACCGCCTGCATGCCGTGGCCGATGACGGCGCCGAGTTCGACTGGGAAGGCACCGTTTTTCTCAACCCACTCACCTCCGATGGCCGACTCATCCTCAAAGGCGTCGACCTCTCACGTTTCCAACCCTACGTCGGGCGTTTCAGCCAGTTGCATCTCACCCAAGGCACCTTGGCCCTCGACGTCACCTACGGCTTGGCCCCCGCCGACGCCGCACCGCGTGTTGGGATTGACCTCAAATCACTCACCCTCAAAGGCCTGCGCGTCGAACAAGATGATGCCTCGGTCGTAGACGGCCTGAACTTTTCCCTTGACGGCCTTGCCGTGGATGCCGTGGCCCACACCGCCACGCTCCAACGTGTTGCTCTCACCGATGCCGCCTTGCATGTCATTCGTTTGGCCGACGGCACATTGCCCTTGGTCAATGCCGTCGCCGTAAATACCAACAACAACCAAGCCTCTGTCCCTGCTCCACCTGTGGGGCCACCCCAGCAAACCACACCCCAAACCACAACATCCACCTCTGCTCCTGCCCCTCCTGACCCTACAGACCCTACAACGCCTACACCCGCCGCCGAAACACCCCCTGCCCCATGGACCCCCATCGTCGACGGCATCGACCGGATCGTCAACGACCTGCTAGAAGCATGGAACGTTCAGGTCACCGCCGTCGCCATCGAGCGCACCGCGCTGCGCTTCACCGACGCCTCCACCCCCACCCCCGCCGATGTGCGTTTGCACAACATCACCCTCAACGCCGGGCCCATTCACAGCAGTCAAGGCTATGCCGTGCCCTTCACCGCATCCTTGGCTCAAACCACCACCGACAACACCCCATTCGAA
>JAZGFZ010000323.1:0-18364 GCA_036480015.1 Algisphaera sp.
CAGGGTGCGTGCCCGCTCGGCCGCGGCGGACGCCTGAGAAGACAACGCCTCTTGGCCAGTGGTGTAGGTGTCTGCCGAACTGTCGCCCACGGCGGGGCTGGCGGCAATGGATTCTCCCAGCGTGGCGAAAGCAAACGCAAAAGCTGCACGATGGGTCAGAGCATTGATAAGCTCCATTTGAGCGGTGAATCGACCAAACTCAGCGGTTTTTCGGCCGTTTTGCTCTTTGATTAACCCTGCGGCTTTGCCGTATTTAGCCACCGCATCATCGGCTGCGGCCACCGCAGCATCCAAGGGCGCCGACACCTCGGCGTTAAAGCGATTGACAAGCTGGTCGTAAGTCGTGGCAAGGCCTTCAAGCCCCAGCACGCGGGCTTTTTCGCCTTCGCCAAACAATTCGCGGGCTGTTGTGCCTTCAGACGTTTGCTGGGTTTGCAAATCGGCAACTTGCTGCGACATGGTGCTCCACAAGTCGGCCTCGGTTTCAAGCGCCGCCACTTCACTGGCCAATCGCTCTGCTGCAATTTCAGCGGTCAGGGCTTCAAGCCGAGCGGCCTCGCCGCCCATTTGCGCGGTGTAGGCCGCCCGCAAGGCTTTTTGCTTTCGATCAATGTCTTGGGTTGCAAAACCGGCTTCGTCGGCTTTGCGAGCATCATCAAACAACGCTGCGGCACGGTCGTGCGCCACTTGGGCGGCCTCAACATGCGATTCGCGTTTGCTTTTTAATTCGGCCACACGCTGAGTGATTGCGTTTTGACTGGTTTCAATTTTGGACGCCCCCTCACGCAAGGCCTCCACAATGGTGCTGCCATCGTCACGGTGAGAAAGAATAACTTGGTTAATAACATCAATTGCGGCAAGTTGGTGCGACAAATTCGCACTGGCTGCACTCATTTGAGCAAACGCAGCGCCTGCTTCACGACTTTGGCGTCGGGCGGCAGAGGTCTGCACGCTTGCAAGAAGTCGCAGGGCCCCAGCTTGTGTGGCAGGATCATCTGATGTCACCAACGATTCCAACTTGCCTTGAGCTTCGGTCAATTTGGCCGTGCGAAACGCAGCGTAGTCTTCGGTGTCGCCGGCAAACCCGCGCTCGGCGTCATTCACCAATTGCACGGCGTCTTCAAGTTGAGTGCGAGAGACATAGGTGGCCGCGGCGCCTTGATCACAGCCCGCATTGGCCAATCCCAAACTTGCCGTCAGCAGCAAGGCTGTGGCGAAAGCAGGTGAAGAGGCTTGGCGACGTTTGAGCGTCGAAGAAGGTGGAGTCGTCAGGCGGTTGATCATCTTAAAGCGGCCTTTCACGGCGAACGGGAGGGTGCCCGGGAAGAATTAAACAGAATACCCCATCACCGTGGTGATTAACAGACGAAGCCCAACGAAGAGGGCCTTAAATGAATGGTTATGGGGCCCAATTCGGGGTGTTTGGCTCAGTGCGGGGCGAGTTCAGTCGACTCGACGGGTTCAGCGGGTTCAGCGGGTTCAGTCGAATCGACTGAATCCGTTGATTCGACTGATTCCTCTGATGCTTCGGACGCGTCTATCGCGTCTATCGCGTCAAGAGGCTTGCCGTCGTCTTGAGGTGCTTCAAGACTCAAAACAAGCTTGTCGTAATCGGGCGAGAACTTCACCAGTCCATCAATCCAAGCACGCAACCGTGTGTAACGTGGATCTGTCGTAGAGCGAAAACGTGGTTGCCAATGGGGCAGGTCAGGTGCGGGATGACGGGCGAGATCCCGTGGCAATGCCCACTGCAATAACAACGATTCATCAGGCGCAAACCGATCAATCATTCGATGGCCTTCATGTTCAAAATGAACCAAAGCCACAAAGTTGGTGTACGCCTCAGGCACTGTGGTGGGCCGCCAATGCAGCAAGTTCAGCCCGGGGACGTGCCCTTGCCCAAAAGTGGGCTCAAAATAACGGGCCACATGCTGCGGATTAATTTCATGACGAAACACAGCCAGAGACTCGGGATCGCCGCCCACCTTCACCAAGGGATACAACGCGCGGGCTTCCATTTCAAAAAGACGTTGGAGTTGCTCGCGACCAGAGCTTTTCTGCAAACGCTGCCGCGCCTCGGAACTTCTGGGTGTCGCAGGATGATTGGGATGTTGGGCAATGGCTTTTTGAAGCACCTCTGCAGGAACCGAAATGCGAGGCAATTCGGGATCACTCAAATTAATTTCATAAACCCGCACCAAAGCCATGTGGGCATCCGACAAATAAGTCGGGCGTTCACTTCCTCTTTGTCGTCGTCGTGTGGGTTCCTTACTTTCTGCATCTCCTAGAGCCTCAGGCGCCTCAGGCACTGAATCGCCTGGCGTTGGATCGCCTATTGAAGATGCGGCCTTGTCATCTTGCAGTGCCTGCCGCGCCTTCACCGCGGCCAGCAGTCGCTTTACCGGTTTGTCTTGTGGAAAAATAAAACCCAGCGTCACCAGTTCTCGCTCGGCCAAATCGAGCTCGTTTTCTTCAAACATGCCCCGTGCCAAGGCGTATCGCCCGACCAAATCATCATCTGCCAATGCACTTCGTTTTTCTGCAAAGACCTCTGCCGCGCTGGGGCGTGGCGTTACCACTTCAACATCGCGTCGTTCAATACGGGTTTCGATACCTGCAATACGCAGCATCACATGCGAGGGCACATCACGTATTAACGCGCCGGTGAAAAGTCGACCGTCGGTTGTTCGCACGTCGACCACAGGAAGCAAAGACTTTGCCTCCGCTTGGGCTTCAACCTTGACCTCATCGGATTCAACGTCCGATTCAACCTTCGCCTCGCCCGCAACAGGGGAGCTTGACTCGTTCTTTTCGAGAACAGCCCCCGCCTCTGGTTCTGCCATCACCGCCACGCAACAAAGTGCAAGCACTGCCGCGCAAGACGTTTTTCGTGCCAACCATTGAACAACTTCAATCATGCGTCACCTCAACGACAATATTTGACGACACGCAGCGCCCAAGGGCCACGGTGATGGGCGGCAAAAAAAGAAGCCCAGTGCAGCGTCAAGCCTCATTTCTAGGATTAAGCCTTGACGGTGCTACTAGTCAAGAAGCTCTTGAGCGATGGCGATCAATCGCTCAAGCCGCACGGGTTTAAGCACATAACCATCCACGCCCAAATTCTCGGCGTATTGCTGATGGCGTTTGCCTTCATTGGCAGTGACCATCACCACGCGCGGTGCGGTTTCAAACTTTTTGATTTTCTCGAGCACCAAAAAGCCCGATCGCTTGGGCAGCATCATGTCCAGCACCACCAAATCAGGTGGATCGCCTTCCACAATGCGCACCGCCGAGTTGCCGTCACCGCACGTTTGCGTGAGTGCCCCTTCGGCCTGCAATGCATGGTCGATGGCGGAACGAATTTCGGGATCGTCATCGACAATCAAGATTCGTTTGTCGCGTAAACGCAGGACTTCTTCTTCGGCTTCAACATCGTCAGGCATGGGGCTTCGGTGCCTCTTGGAAAAGTGGACAAGGAATGAGTGGGGCCAGGTAACGCCCCTGTCTGCACAGTTTAGCCCAAGCAGCCCCACAACCGCTACCCACGGTCAAAAACATGGTCTGCCCAAGGCACCTGGGCCCCCGCCGAAGCACCGTGCATCGACACCTCCACCATGTAGCGGCACACTTTCACGGCTGCGTAATCGCGATGTGCCCGCTCCCAGCCTCGGCGGGCCAAGGCCCGACATGCCGCCTCATCGGCCACCAATTCAGTAATTCGCTTGGCCGCAGCCTCGGGGGTGTCGGCGTAAACCACCTCGTCGGGGCCAAAAAGCGGCTCGACCGCCGGGCCGCTGGGGGTCACCGTGGCCAGCCCGTTGGCCACCAACTGCACCAAGCGGTCTGAAGAATAAAGCGGAACATCGTTGCGACGACTCAGATTCAAGGCCATGCGGCTGCGGGCCATCACAGCGTCTTTCTCATGGCCAAAAATAAGGGGCTGCCCCAAACTTCCAAACATTCCCACACGCACCGATGTGGGCAAGGCCGCTGTTAATTTCTCCAGATAAACCCGGCGCTCAGGCGCGTTTTCATCACGTCCAAAAAAGATCAAATCATGATCGTAATCTTTGTTCTCAAATGCCTTCATGCATTCAATGGCGGGCTCCACCAAGTTGGGCATGTAGCCCGCAGGACGGCCGGGGCCTGCGAAACGTTCGAGAAGTGGCCCGCCGGTGGTTACAAACACCGCATCTAACAATGGCAGTTTGGCATCAATGTGCTGATCGTCGCATCCTGGCCAAATGGGATCGCAATACCACAAGGCCACCCGCATGTCAGGCAAAAGCTCGCGCACCTTGGCCAAGGTTTTAGGGGTAATCATTTGGGCATGCCCAAGAAACAACAACTCAGGACGCACGTTTAAACAGGTTTCAATCAGCGACCGATTGGCCGCCCGTTTCCCAAGTGCCCGATTGCCCAAAGGCGAGTGAATACGTGCCACATCGTTAATGGGAAACGGCTGTACATAGTGGCCGTTTTGAACCAGCCCTTGATGGATTTTGGTGTCGCTTCCAAAGTATTGCTTGCCATTGCGTTTGATGTGGTAATTCGCAGCGTGGACGATTTTCATGAGGTGCCTTTCATTTCAACGGGGCATCTTATTGCACATCACACAACGTGGCATCCAGCACACGAATCAGTGCTTGACGTATCGACGCAGGGCCAAACCACGTGTCAAAAACCAATCTTGCGCCGCGCCGCTGGGCCGCCATGGCCTCGGAGGATTGTTCGGCCATGGCTCGAATAGCCGTTGCCAAGGCGTCGGGGTCATCGGGTTTCACAAAAACCAAACCCTCAGATGTCGACGGCAACTCCGGGGGATATCCCGTGCCCACACGGGTGATGACCGGCACCCCGCACGCCAAGGCTTGATGCACTTTGTTGGGCACCACCCGCTGGGCTTTTTCAGACGCTCCAAACACCCCCAACGCCACGTCGGCGGCCCGAATAACCGAAGGCAAATCGCGGTAATTTTGCCACGGCTTAAATTGCACATTCGCAAGTCCTTGGGCTGCGGCTTCACACACACTGCGATCCGGCCCCTCCCCCACCAATGTCCACTGAATGTCAGGGCAGCGCCGCGCCGCCTCCACAATCACTTGTGGCCCTTGCAATGAAATAAAGCTACCCACAAAAACAACCCGAAACGGCCCCGCGTTGCGCTGCGTTTGCGCTTTTTCTTCAGGTTCAAACAACCCTTCTTCAGCCCCCACCGGCACCACATGCAATTTGCTTGCGTTTACCGCCAAGGTGTTTTCAAAGTAATCCGAATGGGCTTGGGTATCCACCAGCACCGCTTGCGGCTGCGTCAAAAGAATCCGCTCGCGTTTTAGAAGCCGCTGTGCGGCCGATGAATCTTCCGCAAAACGCTGTTTTTCAAACACCTGTTTGTCATATTGGCTAATCAGTGGATCAAACACCAACGGCACTTTGCGACGCCGACACCACCGCGCCGCGCCCAGCACATCTCGGTGCCGAAACACCGGCACCCACACCACGTCGGGCCGCTCCACCCGCGCCAACATCGCCTCAAAAGCCGACCATTGACGTGTACGCGGTGTAAAAAAATCCACCGTCACATTCAATTGGGCAAGCGCCGCCCGCACCACCCGATTGCGGCCATCTTCATGGCCACTGCGAGCCCACCACAACAAACGGCGCGAAGGCCGACACGAATCAGAGGTGGGGTTGGAAGTGGCAGGCATAACAAAGTCAATCAAATGAACAACCGTTTCACGATAGTAACCGTTCCTCGTTTTGAGCGAAGATGCATCGTGGAGAAGCTTTACGCCAAGACGCGAAGGCCGTCGCGGAGCATGAGCGACGGAATAGATGCGATTGCTTTTGCCGCATCTCTCCTTTTCAGACGCCAAGAAAGGCAGGAGATAAAACCTGATGTTTTCTTAGCTTTTTTGCTCAGTCCCCGATTCCCCAAACCCCTTTGCTTAAAGAAAAGGTTGTGAGGCTTCGCGATTATCTCAAATGTTATTTCAAAAAACGGCGAACGGTTAGAGCAATTCATATCGTCATTCAAAAAGAGTCCCTAGACCCGGCATTGATTCTCGCACACATGCCAACCGTGCGAAAGTGTTCTTATTGGCTTTCTCGTCTTCCTTGGCGTCTTGGCGTCTTGGCGTAAATTTTCTTGCCAGAAACGGCTTGCCCATTGCGTGTCAACGCAAACATGCTTGTTGGAAATCGCGAGCTGTTATTCACAACAAAGCCTAACGTCGCTTGTACATTTGGCTACGCAACCAATCGCCCATCGCACCCCACGGGTGATGGCGTCGAAAACGATGGCGACTGTAAATCGTCGCGGGCACGGCGGCCTCTTTGGCCGCTTGCAATTCGGCTTCGCGTGATTCAATCACGCGCGACAACACCGCAAAGGGGCCGTATTGCGTGAGCACCCGTTGGCGGGCTTCAAGAATGGCAGGCAAACGCTTTTCGTATGCGTTCTCTGCAATAAGTGTTTGAATTTGATGGGCCGCCTGCTGGGGATCATCCAGCCCAACACGCACAAAACTCTCGGCAGGAAAATACCGCTCGGCCTCTGTTGCGCCGTGATAAAGCGGCAAGGCGTATCCCAAAAAAGGGTCCGAAAGTTTTTCGGTCCAGTGGTGGGCTCCCAAGTGATTTTCAATGCACAGGTGATAGCGATACGGATCGATCGCTTGGGCCTTGTCATTCACCGGCCGTACGCCATGACCAAAAACATCTAGTTCAGGCAGCCGTTCTTTCAATGCTTGCGTAAAGTCAAATCGCTGACGATGCAAGGTGTGGCCCATGCGTTTGCTCGAACACACGGTTGATATCTGCCCCGTTTTTTCAGGCTGCGACCGGTCGCGAATGTCGTTGTAGCTCAAATGCGGTTGCGTGGCAGGGTCAAATGAAAGCCCGTAAAACCAGCGCAGCCCCGGCTGGGTGCGCACCGCATGAGGGTGTCGCAATGAGGCTTCTTCATGGCCGGTGACCACCATTCCAAATTGCGATAAAAACGCATCGCCATAAAGTTTGACCGACGCCGGCTCCGAAGTCAGCATGATCGAACGGCGTTGATCGGGGACTGTTTCGCCACGCCGTGAAAAACGCTCGGTGCCCACAGGCGCCAAATCGTCATAGGCCACCAGCCAGTCGTAGTTGCTTTCTGCTTGATCAAAAACAAACACACACCGCCCCCAGCGCGCCACACCATCTGGAAACTGACGAAGCCAAACCGCATGATCCGATCCGCGATGGCCCTTGGCCACAAATTTAACCCGCAGGGGTGTTTCTAAATCGGTGGGCAACAGGGTCAAGGCAATCCTCCGGAGCATCGTGAACGTACCATTTTCAAGAGCTGATTTTAATCACACGCTCGCAAAGCAGTTTACGCCGTATTCACCACGTCGCGTGATGATTTACACTCGAACGCTGTGCCCCACCCCACCCCGCCTCAACCCGAGCTTTGCGCCCAATCCTCCCGCCAAGTGTGGTGGTTTAGCGATGGCAAACCGGGCCATGTGTCGCAGGTGCGTGGGCTGATCAATGCGCTACGCCAACTCGGCTCTTTTGAACTGGTTGAAATTGATTGTCGCCCAGGCAACAGCTCCTTTGTCGCGACGCCAACCAGCCCCCCGCCCCTGATTTTGGGCGCAGGTCGCCGCACCCATCGCCCCATGCTCAAAGCCAAACGGGCCACCGGCGGGCTGGCCGTGGTGCTCATGCATCCTGTGTGGGCCACTGGCCACCGTAAACGCGGCTTTGATCTGTACGTGGTGCCCGAACATGACGGCCTTGCCCCTGCCGATGACGTTTTGCTCACCACGGGCGCGTTAAACCCACTGACGGCCGAAGGTGCCCACAACCCCACATGCGGGCTGCTGCTCATCGGCGGCCCGGCCCGGCGATATGGCTGGAACCCCACACAAACGTTGGAGCAATTACGCACCCTTGTAGACCGCACCTCAGACATCACCACGTGGCAAGCCACCAGCTCGCGTCGCACCCCTGAATCGACCGAAGCACAACTCCAGCACCTTGACCCACGTGTGACGTTCACCCCCGCAGCCGACACCCCACGCGGATGGGTGGCCCAAGCCTTGGCTGCCGCCGACCAAGTCTGGGTCACCGAAGACAGTGTGTCGATGATTTTTGAAGCCCTCACCGCCGGTTGCCGTGTGGGACTTTTACCCTTGCCCTATCGACCCGGATTCGGTGAGCGTTTTCTCGGCTGGGGACCGGGCCGCGTGGCCAGCGGCGTCAAGCGATTGATTGAACGCGGGCAAGTCACCCCCTATGCCGACTGGCTTGCGGGTCGCACGCTGTGCAAACCCCCCGCCCCCGTGGCCGAAGCGCAGCGCGTGGCTCAATGGGTGTGGCAACGCTGGGGCAACCCCCGATGAATGAGCCAACGCCCTCCCCTTCACATTCGCACTCACACCCGCCCACGCTTTCCCCTTCTCCCCTGCGTTCTCTCACCATCGTTCAGCTTGTGCCTGCACTCGATGGCGGCGGGGTCGAACGCGGCACGGTTGAAATCAGCCGCGCCCTGGTTGAACGCGGCCACCGCAGCATTGTCATTTCAACCGGCGGACGCCTGACCGACGAACTTGCCGCCCATGGCGCCGAGCATATTTCAATGGATTTGGGCCGCAAGTCCCCACGAACATTTCTCAAAATTCGCCCCCTGCGGGCTTGGGCCGCTTCTGAAAAGGTTGATGTGTTGCATCCCCGCTCGCGCCTGCCTGCATGGATCACTTTTTTGGCGTGGCGCCGTATGGCACCTGCCACCCGCCCACATTTCATCACCTCGGTTCACGGCCTGCACAGCGTGTCGCGTTACAGTCAAATCACCACCGCCGGCGAGCGGGTCGAAGTGGTTTCTCAAGCGGCGCAACAATACACCCTTCAACATTATCCCCAAACCGATGCGGGGAAATTGGTGCTTATTCCGCGTGGGGTCGATCCCGCGCTGTTTCCCCACAACCACCAACCCACCGACCGGTGGACCCAAGAATGGTTTTTGCGTTTCCCGCATTTACGCAACAAGTTTGTCATTGCCCTGCCGGGTCGGCTCACCCGACTCAAAGGCCATTACGATTTCCTAGACATTCTTGATCATCTCAAAAACAGCCCCCATTCGTTTCACGGTTTGATCGTCGGCGGTGAAGACCCCAAACGTCAAGCGTATGCCGATCAATTACGCCAAGCTGTTGCGCAGCGCGGGCTCACCGATTACGTCACCTTCACCGGCCACCGCACCGACGTGCGCGATGTGTTGGCCTGCTGCAATGCGGCGGTTTCGCTTTCCACCAAGCCCGAAAGCTTTGGCCGTGCCGTGCTCGAATCAGTCGCCTTGGGCGTTCCCACCTTGGGCTACGACCACGGTGGTGTGGGTGAAGTACTTGCCCGCGTGTATCCCGCAGGCCGCATTGCCAAAGGCGACACGGCTGCGGCCGCTCACGCACTCATGGCGTTGGCCCAAGGCGACACCGCCCCGCCCTTGGCCGACCCCACCCTTAACGGCCTCACCCTGCAAGCCATGTGCGATCGCACCCTGGCCATGTATGAAAGTGTGGCCGCTGAACCGCAGGGCTCATAGCAAACACAAACGCATTTGCCCGTCTCATGCCGTCTTTGCCCGCGCAGCCGCTTTGGCTCGCTGGCGTTCTTTACGCTGCGACCATGCGGGCTTCATTTCCACAGGGTCCAGTGGCGGCGGGTTTTCTATTTTCTGCATCGTCGCATCATCCATCCACGGCAACGCCTCGAGATTGCGCCGCAGCGCCTTGGGCAAGGGCTTGCCTAAAAGTTCGTGTCGTGGGCGACTTTTCCAGCGGCGGTGGGTCCACAATGCTTGCTCGGGGCGTAGTCGAACCATGCGCTCAAACGCACGGCTGTAACGGGCGGTGATGTAATACAACGGGTCGGGCTGATCTGCCCATTCTTCAGGAAGAATGACATCAGTGGTGCCCACTTCAAATTGAAACGCCCCTGGCAATCGGTGGCCATAACCGCAAACAATCGGCGTGTTGTAAGTCATCGCCAACAACCCAATGCTTTTGTAGGTACTTGCCAACCGCCCAAAAAACGGAACAAAAACCCCTTTGCTTCCTGCGTTTTGATCGGCGGTAAAAGCCAAAAGCCCATCGTTTTCCAACACGCTGGTCATGCGGTCGGTGGCGTCAAACTTGGTCACCATACGCATGCCCTGTTTTTCGCGAATGCCCATAAGCCAATCGTTGATCAGCACATTGTCCAGCGGCCGGGCAATGGTGTCGGTGTGATAGCCAATCATCGCCAAAAAGTAACCCAACACCTCCCAATTGCCCAAGTGGGCGGTCAGCAAAATGCGAGGCCCGTCGCTGTTAAGCACGTCAATCGAGGCCCCCAGATTTCGCGTTTTAATGTGGTCACGCCAGCTGTCGCGGTTAAGCAATTGCGGGGTTTGCAAAATTTCAAAGGCCAACTGCATTAAATTGCGTGTGCTTTCACGGGCGCACTCTGCCACCTGAGCGTCAGTCCATTCGGGAAAACACAGCCGAATATGATATTGCGCTCGATTGCGATGCTTCGCATCAAAGCGGTCAAACAACTCCCCAATTTTACGGGCCGTCATCTGGTTGGCCCGCGGTGAAAACGACGTCACCCCCGCCGACAGCAAACGGGCTGCGACGTATTCAAACTTTTCGTAAATTGGTCCTCTCTGGCCCATCACGCCAGAATAACGGTTTCGCGACTCTTTGTGCGTTCGACCATGCCTAAAGCATCAACACGGTTGCCTCACATCCCATGAAAAACGCTCGCTAAAAAGCGAGCGTCTCATGAAAATGAAATTTTAACCTGCACACACAGCCATCAGGCAAGTCGTTGCCGGTTGGTTCTAGGCCGCGTCAAGCCTGATTTTCAGGGCAACGCGTTGAGCTCGCTTGCGGAGCCCGCACCTTTTTCTAAAAGACCTTAATCCGAAGATTAAAGCTTGACGGTGCACTAGCGGGCGAAATAGCCGACCAAATCGAGAAACCGGCTTTGATTTAGCACGGGGATCCCCAAGTCGTTGGCCTCACCCAAAAGGTCTTGATAAGCCTGAAAATTTTCCAGTTGCACGCGGTATTCCCGCATTTTGATCAGGTCCAGTTCGTCTGCAGGCTTGGCGGGGTAGCCTGGCTCAAAACCCAAGACCAAGTAGTCGGTGTCAAAACTCAAGGCATCCACCAAACGGCCGCCCGACCGGGTGACCACGGCTTCAATGGTTTCATGATCGCGTAAACCAATTTTACCATCGTAGTTCAGGTCATATTGACCAAACACATGAAATGAAAACGTTCGGTTGGGGTCATACGCCACATTAACCAAAACATCCCCATTGCTTACATGCGAACGGGTGTTGCTTTGAACAACACGGCCAATCGATGTGTTTTCTTCGATGTTGATGATCTCAACAATGGCTTTGCCTCGGGCATCGGCATCGCTGATTTTCACCAAATCGTCGGCATCAAACACATTAAACGCCATACCCAATCGCAGGTTTTGGTTGTGTCCAATGTCAAGAAACACCTTGCGTTCACTGGTGTTTTGAGTCACCACACGAGCGTCAGGCAGCGTGACGGCAGGGCTTTCAACGGTGGTTCCTCGCAAGCTAGCAACGGTCGTACGCAGGGTAAGAACTTCTTCTTCGCGATCATTCAAACTACTGGCCAGCGTATCAAGCTCCGTTTGTTTTTCGGTAAAAAGAGCTGTGCTGCTGTCGTTTAGACCCGCCAATTCCGTATCGATTAGTTTGCTTAGCCGAGTGTTTTCAGCCCCCACCGCATCAATTTTAGCCGTGAGACCATCCACTTCTTTTCGCAGAGCAGCCTCAAGCTCGGTCTTTGAATTCACGGCATCGCCAAAAGCGGTTTGAGCTTGGGCCGCGGCATCCGATTGAGCTTTGAGTGATGTTTCTGCAACACCCAGTTTTTTGCCTTGAGAAGACACCTCGGCTTCAAGTGACTGATTTTTGTTTCGCAGCGATTCCACCTCGGTCATCATTTTGCCAATCAAGGTGCCGTTGCCTTCGCTGGCTTTGATTTCAACCACAGTGGCGCTGTTTAGCTCGCCTGCATTGCCAATGGCCACCAAAGCCTTTTCGGCATCGGCTTGCAGTTGCTGTGCCTTGCCAATTTGACTGTACAAAACAATCGACAAGAGTAAAAAGATGAAGGAGGCGACACCAAAGATGACCATCCCAACCATTGCGCCGTTGTTGCTGGATCGAACACGTGCCATAAAACAGGACTCCTGGATCGGGGGAGAGCGCAACAAAGATGTTGCGTGAAGGGGTTAACCAGTGTCAGGGCGACTGCCGATGGCGTCAAGCGTGCTGACGATCTAAAGCGCCTGATTTTGAGTTATCGGCGTCTTTGAAGACCTCGCAAGGCCCGTCACCCATTCAAAACCCGGCCAAAACCCGCATCTCCACCGCATGTCAATCTTGCTCACGGTCTTCATTGTGCAATGCGGCCACCAACGCAATTTCCATCGGTGCGTTAAGCGGCAATGCCGTCACCCCCACCGCCGCTCGGGCCGAAGGTGAAAACCCAAGATCCGACAACAATTGAGTGGCCCCATCGGCCACAAGATGTTGATCGACAAAGCCCGGAGCACTGGCCACATAAACCGTGACTTGGGCAAAACCCACAAAACGCTTGCCAGCAAAGTTACCCCCCACCGCTTGGTTCACCACAGCCAAGGCATTGAGCATGCACTGGCGTGCACAAGCCGTGGCCATGGCCAGATCAACGTCGCGTCCCACAAGCCCTTGGGCCAACAGCTCCCCATCCTGCATGGGCAACTGACCACTGACATACAACGTCCAATGCCGCTGGACCGACGGCGCGTAATGCGCCGCAGGCTGTGGTGGTGGCGGAAGCACCAAGCCAAGTTTTTCGAGGGCGGATTTGATATTAATGCTGTGCACACTCATGGCGTCATGATGCCCGGGTCACTTGTAAATGTCGAATTCACTCGCGTCTTTTTGCGGTTAACACTGCCTCAACCACCTGATTAGGCGTGTACACCCCACTCTTAAACACCACCTCTCCTGCAGGATCCAACACCACCAACAGCGGAATCGTGGCCCATTGCATGTCCTTAAGCAGTGCGTTGCCCTCCACATTTTTCACACTGGTGATATCCACCTTCACCGGCGTCACCCCTTGAGCAGCCAAGGCGGTTCGCACGGCATCGGTTTCCAAAACCGTTTTTTCCAACACTTTGCAATTCAAACACCACTCGGCCGTGAAGTCCAGCACCACCACCTCGCCGCGTTCTTGCAATTGCGCTAGCCGCTGGGGGGTGTAATAAACCCACGCAATGCCATGTTCTCCAGGGCGAGCGCCGCGCCAGCCCACATAGCCGCCTGCCAGCACCAACGCCACGGCCAATGCGGCAACCGCTGATTGCCCGCCCCTGCTTTTGGCCATGCGCACGCCACGCCACGCCAGCCAGCCCCCCGCTGCAACCACACACGCTCCCACGGCCCACCAATAACCGCTGGCATTGGCCGATGTTCCGTCTGAGTTCCAACCCACCCACCCTGTGCCGATGAAATACGCCGCACCCGCCAAGAGCAAAAGCCCCATCACCTGTTTAAGCACCTCACTGCCCGCACCTGCACGCGGCACATGTTTCAGCAAACCTGGAAACGCCGTGAGCACTAAATACGGGGCCGCCATGCCCGCCCCCAATGCTCCAAAGATAAGCAGCGTTACCACGGTGCCCTGCTGCGTGGCCCAGCCCAGCGCGCCACCCATAAGCGGCCCGGCACATGGCGTGGCCAGCACCGCAGTCATCACGCCAAAACCCAGCGATCCCACCACCGTGTCACTGGTGGGATCAAATTGGTACAGCGCTCGCGGCAAATTCACTGTAAACACCCCCACCATCGACACCGCCAACACCGCCAGCAACAAACCCAGCCCCACATTGAATGCGGGGTATTGAAACATCTGATTCACCGCCGAAAATTGTTTTATCCCCGTGAGTGCCACAGCCAAAGCCATCCAAAACCCCACGATGCCCAGTCCCATCACCCCGGCCAAAACCAAAGCCGACGGCCCCTTGCTTTGCCCTGAATCCAAGCTCGCATTGGCTTTCCCGTGGGCGGCCAAGCCCATCACCTTAAGCGGCACCACCGGCAACACACAGGGTGTGAAGTTCATCAAAAAACCCGCCAGTGCCGCCACCAGCAATTGAAGTCCAAGACGTTTCCCCGCCCCTGTGGCGAGGCCAGACGCCGCAAGCCCAGAAGAAGGCGACGACGATGAAGGCGCCGCATTCATCGTCGCAAATCCCGAGGGGTCAAAGCCCGCAAACAACTCTGTGTCGTCTAACGTTTCCGAAGCCGCCTGCCCCTGGGCATGGCCCACCTCAAACCGCGCCGTAAGTGTCTGTGTTGTTGGCGGAAAGCACACCTCATCGGTGCACACTTGATAACGCAGGGTCAGCGGCATTTCCACAGGCCCCGGCACTGCATCCAACGACACCCGCAAAGGCAAATACAACGTGACGGTTCCCGCGTAGATCGCAATGGGATCCACCGCACTGTTCGGTTGATAGTCGTGCGCCGCCGGAAATTGAGCCGCCCCCACGTCGATGCCTGCGGGTGTTTTACCCCACTTTATTTCTGTTGCAATTTGCCCCTCTTGCGCCTGGGCAGCATTCGAATTTACATGGTGCCCTGATGTCACCACCATCTGCACCGCCAACACTTGGGTGCCCCCCGGCGACACCCATGTGCGAGCAGGCACCACCTTGGCCGACACGGGCTCGTTGGCCTCCACACGCCAATCCCCTGCGCCCACATTCAGCATCTCCAACGGTGACAGACTCTGCGCGATCGCCCCCATGGTCAAAAGGGGCAAGAAAGCTGAAAGGATCACGAATATCGCCCCCCCAACCCGGCTAGGGGCCCCGTATTGCTCTTTTTTTTGTCTCCAACACAGCATCTCAAAAAATCGATTCATCATGATTTTGTTTATTTTAAAACGAAAAAGTCCGCATCTTCCCTCTCCCGCGTGCTCTTCGCGAAGCCCTCCTCGCGGCAGTGACCCCCGATCATTTTACGCCGCTCCGACAAGGCTACAGGCCACGACTCAACCTGCCCGATAACCCATGGACACGGTGGATTATTCCCACCCAGCGTAGCTGCCTTTTCCTGTTTGATCTTCGCGCCTTTTGGCGGGTCTTCTTTTTCGCCCTTTTTTCCGTCCTTTTAGTCTGGTCCTTTTTGCATGGTCGACGCTCTGGATCAAAATGAAATCGACGCCCTGCTTTCGGCAGTCGAGGATGAAGACGAAAGCAGTGCCAATGGCGGACAAGCAGGCGGTTTTACCGCCGAAGGCAGCGGCGCTGTACGCCCCTACGATTTCAAACGCCCCGAACGTGTCAGCAAAGACCAAATGCGGTCGCTCGAAACCCTTCATGAATCTTTTGCCCGCAGTTTGGGCGCTCTGCTTTCAGGCTTCTTACGCACCATGATGCAGGTCAAAGTGGTCAGCATCGAGCAGCTCACCTTCAGCGAATTCACCCACGCGCTGCCCAACCCCACCTGCTTTAACCTTGTGTCTTGCGAACCTCTCGAAGGGCGAATGTGCCTTGAGGTTAGCCCACTCATTATCTATCCCGTCATCGATCGGCTTTTAGGCGGTAGCAGCGCCGATTTATTCGTTCCGCAACGCCCCTTAACGCTCATCGAAGAGCGATTGGTCAGCAAAATCCTTGATCGCGCCATGATCGCTTTGGACGAGGCATGGGGCGATTTGGTGAATGCCGACTTTAAAGTCACCGAACGCGAGTCCAACCCCGCCTTGGTGCAAATCGTCCCTCCCAATGAAGTGGTCGTCGTTGTTGGCTTTGAACTGCAACTTGGCGAACGGGCAGGCACCATGGCCTTGTGCATTCCTTATGCCGTGATTGAACCCGTCATGGAAAATTTGGGCACCACCGGCTGGACCAGCTACAAAAAAATGAACGACTCGCCTGAGCTGCGCAAAAACGTGGCCAGCAATCTTGCTTCGGCCCGTGTTGACGTTGCAGGCGTCTTGGCTCAAACCACCCTCACCGTCAGCGAGCTGGCTCACCTTCAAGTGGGCGATGTGGTGATCACCGAAAAAGAAGCCAGCAAACCGCTGGCCCTCACCGTCGGGGGGCAAAACAAGTTTCTTGGCCAGCTCGGCCAACATCGGGGCAACCGGGCATTCAAAGTCACGCGTCCGCTTCAAACCAGCGATCGCATTTAGGGTTAAGTCGATTCTTTGGGCCCTCGAACGTCCGAAAACCACACCCGCCAAAGAACCCTCCTAGGCACGCCCCTGCAATCAAGCCACTTTTCTGCATTGCTCGGCTTGATTGTTGTTCGCTGCTACTCGATACTCAGCGTCCCTCCCGGAGCCCCCCGCATGTTTTTACTCCGTCGCCCCTCGACGCTGTCCTTCCTGTTTGCCGCCACCTTTGCGCTAACCGCCTTAACCGGCTGCGACACCACGCCCACGCCCACTTCAGGCGCCGTCGTCGTCCCCCAGCCCAAAGCTGATTTCAACACCGGCTATCCCATCGAGCCCGGCCATGCCCGCACCTTGGACTACGACGTTCGCTGGGTGCGCGACCTGGCCCTTGCCCCAAGACAAGAAGTCACCCATCTCATCGAAACATCTGATTTAATCATCAGCATTGAATCGCCCAACAACATGATCACCGCCATTGAGCTTGCCACCGGCAAACCACTTTGGAAATCGGTGGTTGGCAGTCGCCTTGAAGTTCTCGTAGGCATGACGTCTGACGAAAAGTCGATCTACATCAACTCCACCTCACGAATCTTCACCCTCTCGCGTCACTCTGGCGAGATCAAACGCATCGTTGATCTTGAATACCCCGTAAGTGGCAGCCCACTGCGCGTCGACCGGCTGGCTGTTTTCGGATCTGAAACAGGTGTCCTTTTCGCCTATCACCTCGACAGCGGCTACACCCGCTGGGCTTACGGCCTTAAAGATCCCATTCGGGCCAGCCCTGCCGTCGCGGGACTGCATCTTTTTGCCATCGATAGCGGTGGCCACTACGCCATGCTCAACATCACCTCTGGCCAATTGTTGTGGCGCGGCCAACTTTACGGTGATATCAGCACCAACCCCTTGCTGCACGACGGCTTCCTGATCCTCGCCTGCGAAGATCAATCCATGTACAGCCTCACCACCGACAATGGCAAAGACCGCTGGCCCGTCTTCCGCTCTGAAGCCGTACTCACCGAAACCCCTCTCGCGGCGGGCAACCACATTTTCGTCAACGAACCCGACCACGGTTTTAGCGCTGTGGCCGCCGACACCGGCGAACGGCAATGGTTCTTTGGCGGCGATGTACGACCTTGCTTTGCCGACACCCAGCGTGTTCTCGCCGAAGGCCAAGACGTTTTGGTGGCCCTCGATTCGGCCACAGGCAACGTGCTTACCTCTGTCCCCACCCAGCCCCTTCAAAGCATTCGGGCCAACAGCGACGGACACCTTCTTTTACTCACCCCCCAAGGTGAAATCATGCGTTTGGCCCCCTCCACCGCCATTGCACCTGTGATCATCGAACCCACCAAAGCCGCCACAGAATCAGACGCCGACGCTGATGCCCAAGCAACGCCTGACGCCAATGCAGATCCTGACACAGACATGGATGCAGACGCGGCTCCCGCCCAGTAACCTTCTCCCATGAGCCATCCCGTCACCATTCGCACCGCCCTGCTCTCTGTCTCCGACAAAACAGGCCTCGTCGACTTCGCCCGTGTTTTACACAGCCATGGCGTGCGTCTCATCTCCACCGGCGGCACACGCAAGACCCTGCAAAACGCGGGGCTCTCTGTGGTCGCCGTCGATGAAGTCACTGGGTTTCCCGAGATGATGGACGGCCGGGTTAAAACCCTACACCCCAAAATTCACGGCGGCCTACTGGCGCTGCGCGATCATCCCGACCACGCCGCCGCCATGAAAACCCACGGCATCGACGCCATCGATTTGGTCGTGGTCAATCTCTACCCCTTCGAACAAACCGTCGCCCAACCCGATGTCAAAATCGAAGACGCCATCGAGCAAATCGACATCGGCGGCCCCTCCATGGTTCGTTCGTCGGCCAAAAACCACCGCTACGTCACCATTGCCACCGACCCCAGCCAGTACGATTCAATCACCGCCGACCTCAAGGCTCACAACGGCGCCACCTCCCTTTCTTTGCGACAACAACTTGCCGCCGCCGCCTTCGCCCGCACCGCCGAATACGACACCGCCATCGCCAAGTGGACCGCCACCCATTTAGGCGGTTAAAGGCAAGAGGGCGTCAAAGGCAGACACCAAAGGCAGGCATC
>JAZGFZ010000324.1:0-2995 GCA_036480015.1 Algisphaera sp.
TGGTGGGGTGTGGGGCGTTGGGCACGGTGGTGGCCAATATGTTGGCGCGGGCGGGGGTGGGGCATTTGATTGTGGTGGATCGTGATTTAATTGAGCTGACCAATTTGCAGCGGCAGGTGTTGTTTGATGAAGCGGATGTGGCGGATGCAACGCCCAAGGCGATTGCGGTGAAAAACAAAATTGCGAAAATCAATTCACAGGTGACGGTGACGGCGGTGGTGGAGGATGTGAATTACACGAACATGGAAAAACTGGCTTTGGGGGAGTATGGCCAAGGGGTGTATGCGGGCAAGAAGGTGGATGTGATTGTGGATGGGTTGGATAATTTTGAAACGCGTTATTTGGTGAATGATTGCGCGGTGAAGCATGGCATTGCGTATGTGTATGGCGGGGCGGTGGGCACGGTGGGGGCGAGTTATGCGGTGTTGCCGCACACCGAAAAGGGCGACGCGGTTTGGGAGACGTTGAAGGGGGGCAGCTTGGCCACGCCGTGCTTGCAGTGCATTTTTGAAAAGGCTCCGCCACCGGGGTTGAATCCCACGTGCGATACGGTGGGGGTGTTGGGTCCGGTGGTGGCGATGGTGAGCAATTATCAGGTGGCGGAGACGCTTAAAATGTTGACGGGCCATTGGGATCGTGTGAGCCCCACGATGTTGAATTTGGATTTGTGGGCCAATACGTTTCGGCCCTTTAAGGTGGCCCGGGCCTATGACGTGGGGGATTGCCGTTGCTGCAAGCACCGCGCGTTTGGTTATTTGAATGGATCGCTGGGGAGCAGTGCCACCACGCTGTGCGGCCGCAATGCGGTTCAGCTTAGCCCTGCGTTAGAAGATCATGGGGCGAAGAACGCCACGGGGCGTGGCAAGCTTGATTTTGCGGGTATTGCCAAGCGGCTTGAGGCCCATGGGCCGGTGAAGGTGAATGCATTTATGTTGCAGGCTTGCGTGGTGGATGGCGGGGAGTCTTACGAGTTAACGTTGTTTACCGATGGCCGGGCGATTGTAAAAGGCACGCCAGACGTCAAGGTGGCGAAAGGTGTGTATGCAAAGTACGTTGGGATGTGACGCGGGTGTTTAGTGCGCCGTCAAGCCTTTAATTTTGGGGCCAAAGCCTTTTGGGGCTGGGTAACCTCAGGTGCGGGCTCTGCCTGCGGTAGGCTGGATTCGCAAGCGAACGTAACGCGTTATCCTAATTCTCAGGCTTGACGTTGCACTGGGCGTTGCTGTTTGACTCGAACTTCTTTTTAAGGAATCTCATCATGGCACTGAAAGACGAAATCACCACGTATCAGTTTTGGAAGCAGTATGGCGAAAGCCTTCTTCAAAATGTTGATGTTGACAATGCGTGGAAGCGATTGAGTGGGGAAGGAAGCCACAACCCCGCTTGGATTATGGGGCACCTTGCATGGGTGGCCAACATGTTGGTGGAGGGTTTTGGTGAGACCTCGCAGATTGATATGAAGGCGTGGGGCGAGCGTTTTGGCATGGGGTCCAATTCCACCGACGATGCCGATGGCGGGCCGTCGTGGGATGAGTTGTTGGCTGCTTGGCGCGAAGGACATGATGCGGTGGTGGCTCATGTGGGCAATGTGACGGCTGAGATTTTGGCGGCTCCGAATCCTTTTGAGGCGCTTCGTGGGAGCTTCCCGACGACGGGCGAATTTTTTAGTTTTCTTTTAAGTGGACACGAGTCGCTGCATTTGGGTCAACTGTCGGCGTGGCGGCGGGCTCAAGGTGAGTCGCCGTTGTTTTGAGCCTGACCTGTTGATGATCTTGCCATGATTTATCTCGACAACGCAGCCACCAGTTTTCCCAAGGCGCCGGGGGTGGGCGAGGCGATGGCTGCATTTATTCAACGCGACGCAGCCAATCCCGGCCGGGCGGGATACCGCATGGCGGTGGCGGCTGAGCGCATGGTCGACGATGTGCGGTTGAAGCTGACGCGGCTGTTTAATGGCGCTGGCCATGAACGTATGGTGTTGACGCACAATGGCACCGATGCGCTGAACATGGCCATTAAAGGTGTGGTGGGGGCGTGTGGCGGCCAAGGCCTTGTGCCGCATGTGGTGACCACGGTGTTGGAGCACAATTCGGTGAACCGCCCGTTGCAAGCATTGGCCGATGCGGGGCGGATTGCCTTGACGCGGGTGGATTGCGACGATTCGGGGAGGGTTGATCCTGAAGACATTGCGGCGGCGTTGACGTCTGAAACGAAGTTGGTGGTGCTGACCCATGCCAGCAATGTGACGGGTGTGATTCAGGATGCGGCGGCGGTGGGGGCGTTGTGTCGCAAGCGGGGGGTGTTGTTTTTGTTGGATGCCGCGCAAACCGCCGGGGTGGTGGGGGTGGATATTGAAGCGATGCAGATTGATCTGTTGGCTTTTCCGGGACACAAGGGTTTGCTGGGGCCCACGGGAACCGGGGGGTTGTATGTGGGCGAACGTTGCCCCGGTTCAGGCGAGGCGACCACTGCCGGGCGGTTTGCGCCCTTTCGTGAAGGGGGCACGGGCGGCGATTCGGCTGCGTCGGTTCAGCCGTTGGGCTATCCGCATTATTTAGAGGCGGGCACGCCCAACACCGTGGGCTTGGCGGGTTTGCAGGTGGCGGTGGATGTTGTGCAGAGCAAGCCCTTGGCGAAGGTGTTGGCCCATGAGCAACGGCTTTGCGCGACGCTGGTTGAATGGGTGGAGTCTTGCGTGGGGTGTCGTTTGTTGGGTTCGGCGGATCCTACGTCACGCGTGGGCACGGTGTCGTTTGGGGTTGAGGGGTTGGAGGCCTCGGACGTGGCGCTGATATTGGACGACAGTTTTGATATTGCCGTGCGGGCGGGGTTGCATTGCGCGCCTTACACGCATCGGCGGTTCGGTACGTTTCCGAGTGGGGCGGTGCGGGTGAGTGTGGGGGCGTTGACCACGGCAGATGAGATCGGTCGGTTGATTGAAGCGTTGGGTGAAATTGTGGGGTGATGGGGCAGGGTGACTGGGCAGAGCAATAAA
>JAZGFZ010000325.1:0-4000 GCA_036480015.1 Algisphaera sp.
GGTTGTCTTGACGGGCGTAGGTGTTGGCGCGGTGCAGGCCGCCAAGGTTGATGCGCAGTTGCTCGCGCATGCCGGGGTCGTAGTAAATAGCGTTCACGATGGTGGTTCCGTCGTGGAGGTTCCGAGGAGGTTCCGAGTGGCCAGGCACCTGAGATTTTTTGGGTGTACTGGGTGAGGCGGTCTTCGCTGTCCTGGGCGGTGCTGAAGCTCACGCCGCTCATGGTACCGCCGGTGGTGGCGGTGGTGGCGGTGGCGAGGTTTTTGTTGGGGTCGTAGGCGCCGGTGACGGTGCCGCCAGGGGCTGTTTCTGGCCTCTGGGGCCGCTTTTCCCTCTTTTTGAGGGCCAGGCCCCTGCGACTCCCCTGCGACTCCCATTTTGGCCTTAATCACTTGCACCGTATTCATCTAACTCAGGTGAATAATAAATATATGACGACTGGTAGGGCCAGAATCGATTTTGAAAAAATGTCTCAAGGACGTACCCAGAAACTCGACGCGAATCAATCGTTTTCTTGAACGTATATTCTTGATACCTGCAGTTACCTTCACTAGCTACCGAAATAAGGACGCTCGCTAAAATCATAAAACTGAAAAACGGCGAACGCAACTCCTTTTTCACTATTAAGACAACCGCATATAACGCTGCGCAAAGTACATGCAGTGCAAATGCAATTTCAAGCCGTAGGTTAAGGCCAAAAAAAGACGGCCTTGAGACAATAAAAACAAAACACAAGACAGCACAAAGTGCTATTAAAATGCCCTCGGAAACAACGCGAAGAGACAATTTTATCAGGGTCAAATCGATCATTTTGGCGTTCCTTTTTTAACGGGACCCGCAGCGGGGCCAGGCACCCAAATTTCCCATGGAAAAACCCTTTGCTAAAGAAACCAAGACGTAAAATCGAAACTGTAAGACACAAAACGAAGCCAAGGACAACTCCTCAACCAACGCAAGACACTTTACCCCCCCACCCCCCTGAAATGTCAAGGGAAAAACGACGAATTAAAGGTATTCCTCTAGTTGTTTTTTCACAAAACATCACTGGCGAGGCGTGAAGCGTGGTGAAAATTCACTATTTCTTGGGCCAGAAAGCCCCAGCAAGCGGGGAGAGATTTCAGATGTCGTTTTTTCTGAAAGGAAACCCAGCCCGCAAGCAAGGCTTCCCCCTTCGCGTCTTTGCGTGAGGCACTGCCTTAAAACGCTCGACAAAAAAAACTGTGAGCGATTGCGAAAACTGCTACTGCTTGCCTTCCACCGCGCACAGCAAAATGGCGGCGGCAATGCCCAATCGGGGATCAAGTCGATTGCCGGTGTCTTCACTAAAGTCGATGGCGATTTTTTTAACAAAAGGATTCATGTTTTGCTTGTAGGTGGCCACAGGATGGCCGCCCCAGTCGGCGTGATACGCCTGGGGCATAAACGAGGCGACAAGATTATTGGCTCGACGAAGCATGGCTTTAATCGCAGAATCCTCTTTGATCTTTCCGACTTCATTGCCTTGGGCATCAATAAAAAGCCATTCATCTTTAAAAATCGATTTAAGACCCTTGCGTCGCAATGCACCAAGGGTTTCATCCGCGATGGGATCGTAAACGTCGTAGGTTCCCGCAATGTCCCACACACTGCGTGTGCGAATGCGCAAAATCTCGGTCTCCATGGATTCATCGGGGTACAACCGAATGTCTTCACGCAAGCGAAAAGCCTTGAGCTTGGAATACAACACCACGTTGCCGTCAGGATCGTAAATATGAAAGGCGCCGCCCAAAAGTTTGAACACCTTGCGCCGCAGCACATAAGCGTTGTGGGCGTAGCGTTCAGCAATGTCGTTGGGATCGTGGGGCATGGTGTTGGGGGTTGGGGTTTAGGGTGTTGGGTCTGGGTTACGTCTAAATTGCCTTTCCACTTAGCCCCTCAGCCCCTTCGATGCGTGGGTGTGGGGTGTGGAGCTGCCGCTTACTGCCGCACTTGCCCCGAGCCATAACACACCCACTTGTACGTGGTGAGGTCTTCGGCTCCCATGGGGCCTCGGGCGTGGAGTTTGTCGGTGCTAATGCCTATTTCGGCGCCCAGGCCATATTGCTGGCCATCGCTAAATCGGGTGGAGCAATTGACCATGACATTGGCCGTGTCCACGCTTTGCACAAAACGATCGGCTGCCGCAATGTCTTGTGTCAAAATGGCATCGGTGTGCTTGCTGCCATAACGGTTGATATGAGCCACGGCATCGTCAAGCGAGTCCACCACACGCACGGCGGCAATGAGGTCGAGGTATTCAGTGGACCAATCGGCGTCGGTGGCCGGTGTGGCACCGGGCATCACCGCCATCGATCGGGTGTCGGCCCGCAAGGCCACGCCTTTGGCTGAAAGTGCCGTGCCAATGCGTTCGGCCAAACCCGATTCAATGGTGTCTTGGTGTAGCAAAATGGTTTCGGCCGCATTGCACACCCCGGTGCGATGGGTTTTGGCATTCACCACCACATTCACCGCCACCTCAACATCGGCAGCAGAATCCACGTACACATGGCAATTGCCGGTGTAGTGCTTAATCACCGGAATGCGTGATTGCTCGACCACCGCGCGAATGAGCGATTCACCACCGCGTGGAATGCACACGTCAATCAACGTGTCGAGCTTCAACAGTTCGCCCACCGCCGCGCGGTCGGTGGTGGCCACCAACTGCACGGCGGCAGGATCAAGCCCACCTTGGGTTAGCCCTTGGGCCACGCAAGCGGCAATGGCCGCGTTGGAATGCAGTGCCTCTTTGCCGCCCCGTAAAATCACCGCGTTGCCACTTTTAAGACACAGCGCCGCAGCATCGCACGTGACGTTGGGCCGCGATTCAAAAATAATCAACACCGTGCCCATGGGCACGCGTACTTTTTCAAGCCGAATGCCATTGGGTAGCACGCGACCTTCAAGCACCTTCCCCACAGGGTCGGGTTGAGCCGCAATTTGCCGCACCGCAGAAGCCATGTTGGCCACCCCCGCCGCGTCAATGCGCAAGCGATCAACCATGGCGGGCGTTAGCCCATAGCCCGGCGCCGCATCAAGGTCTTTGACATTGGCCACAATCAATGTGTCGGTGGCATTTTCAAGTGCATCGGCGATGTGTCGCAGCACATCATTGCGCACCGCACCCGACACCTGGGTCATGCTCAACGCCGCCTGACGGGCAGCAACCCCCAGCTCTTGGCAATAGGCAGGCAGGTCGGTCAAAGCGGTCGAAGTCGAAGAGGTAGACATAAGGGCCAAATAATAACCGAGAGCCCCATAGGCGGTCACCCAAATTTGTACGCGCAGGCGGAAAATCAGCCTCACACGCTGGATTTCCACCTGCGTGAGGATGACGAAAGGTGGATAACCGTTTGCGGTTTCCCTTTGTTCTCTTTGCTTCCTTCGTGCCTTTGCGCCTTCGTGACTTCGTGTTCTGCCTTGAGATGTCACGCCCGAACATGACCACGGCCACACCTACGGCGACGTAACACGACGCTCAACGCGTAGTCCCACGCGCGGGGGCGACCCCACCACGGTGACGCCCGGCGGGGGCACGACCACGGGTTGTTCACTGGTGATGCTTTCAATGCCCGACACATCGGTGATGCGAATTTCAGCGGTGACGGGATACGCGGGATCGCCTGCGGCAATGCGATCAATTAAACCGCGTGGGCCGCGCAGCTCAACATCAAACAAAAAGCGCTGCCCTTCGTTGGGGGTCACGCGGTAATTTTCTTGTGTGCCCACGGGCAAGTTGACATAAAGCGGCACCCGTTTCACCACGGTGGTGGCATCGGGATCGGCAAGGGTGTAGTTCACACGCACCACGGCATTGGACAAACGCGTCCATGGGCTTTGCCGATCAATGCCCGCCGGAAACTCCAAACCAATGTTGCGGGCCACGCGTTCACGCCCTGCCACGGTTAAGTCGCCCTCGGGGTGGGCCTGGGTGACACGGTCCAAGCGGGCCACCACCACGGCGTCACCCAAGTTGGCCACCACATC
>JAZGFZ010000326.1:0-13038 GCA_036480015.1 Algisphaera sp.
CACGTGTCGCCGCCGACACCCAAGCCGTGGGCCAGCGCGTCACGGTTACCTTGGTGGGTGGCGCCCAAGTCAAAGGCGCCCTTTTGCGGGTGAGTGACGACGGCTATGCCGTGGACTTGGGTCACGCCGTGCTTAATCTTCCACCCGATCGCGTGCTGGATGTCACCGCCGACACCGCTCGAACCAACCCGCTTGCAATCCCAGGCGGCCCCGCCGTCGCGAGCCCTTCTAGCGATTCCAACAACACCAACCCCCGCCGTTTTTTTACCGCCAGCACCCTTGAGGCGGCGCCCATTCCCGAGCTGGTTGATCGCTATGGCGATGCCGTGGTCATGGTTCGCACGCCCGGTGGTTTGGGCACTGGGTTTCTCATTAGCGATCGTGGGTATCTCATCACCAACTATCACGTCATCGAACGTGAAACACGTGTGTCGGTCACCGTGTCCACCACCCTCAATGGCGGCCGCCGCAAAACCGAATTCAAAGATGTACGCATCGTCGCCTTTGACCCGCGTCGCGACTTGGCCTTGCTTCAAATCGAATGGGACTCAGACACCCACGGCCCCCACCCGCCGCATGTCGTTCTCAGTGCCGCCGACGACCTCACCCCCGGCGACTTGGTGTTTGCCGCAGGCAACCCGCTGGGCCTCGAACGCACCGTCACCCAAGGCATTGTCAGTTCCACCACGCGCACCGTGGGACACCTTCGGCTTATTCAAACCGACGCCAGCATCAACCCCGGCAACAGCGGTGGCCCACTCTTTAATGCACGCGGCGAAGTGGTTGCGGTGAACTGCGCGGGTTTTACCGCATTCAATGGCTTGGCCTTTGGCATTCCTGTCGAAGAACTCCGCAGTTTTTTAACCCATCGCGACGCATGGCTGTACGACGCCACCCAACCCCAAAACGGCGTAAAATACCTTGATCCCCCGCGCATTCCCGCACCACGCGAAAATGCCCTCCCCGCCAAGAAGTAGCCGCTCTGCGGTTTCTTAGGCCTTTACCTAACACACGCTGCTTGTCGCACGTTGTCTATTCACTCACCCTGTCGCACTTTTCACCTCCCCTTTTTGGAATAAAGGAAGCTTCCATGACCGTCCTCACTCCCCTGCGTTCACTTCGCAGCGTCACCCTCACCACCTCGCTTATTGCCACCTTGGGCATGGGCAGCGTGGCCTACAGCCAAGCCGTGGCCGAAGCCCCCGCCGTCCAAGATGCTGTGGCTCAAGACATCACCTCGGGCTGGGCCGCACTGCCAGCCGAAACCGTTGCTTGCTTACGCATGCCCGACACCCGCAGCTTTTTAGATGCCCTGCGAGCCAACACGGTGCTAGGCCAACGCGTGCTCACCGAAGACCGCATCGCCGGTTTTATTCAACTGCTTAAAGATGAAAACGCTGAAGGCTGGACCGAGTTTGAAACCAACCTTGAAAGCCTAGGCCTTACCTCTGAAGACCTAAACGACTTAATCCAAGAACCTTGGGGCGCAGGCTGGGTGATGGTTCCGACTGAAACCCGTGACACCCCACAAAGCACATTGCTGTTTTGGGCCGACCTCGACGAAGATCGCATTGATCAACTTGAAGCAGCGCTCGATCAAAACGAAGGCGATCAAGCCAACGTGCAGCGAACCGACCTCGAACTGGGCGGCGTCACCGTGCGTGAGTACACCCAAGCCGAAGAAGGCGATGAATCCCTGCTGCTCGTCACCCGTCTGCCAGGGCGTGTGATTGTCGCCGCCGGTATCCCCGAATTGGGCCAAATGGCTCAAGCCGAAGGTGCCGATGCGGGCCAAGCAGGCATCGACCTCGAAGCGGTGCATGGCGTGTTAGATCGTTACATCACCGACACCCGCGCAGGCGCCGCCGACATCGGCTTTGCCCCCCGCATGGCCGCAGTCCCTGGCGTGGCCGCAGCCACCGCACTGGGCCGCGATGCCGCCACCCCCACCGCAGCCGAATTGTTTGTCGACCTGCCCGCCATCATGGACACATTCAAAACCGGCGTGGCCCAAGGCGTGGCTGCGGGCGGAATGAACGACCCCGAAAGCCAACAGCAAGTGACCGCTGTTTTTGAAGCGCTGGGCCTTAACGATTTGGGTGTGCTGGCCACCTCGGCCTACGCCGGTGAAGGCGGCCTGCAATTTCGCGGCTTTTTAGGTGCCTCAGCCCCCCGCCACGGACTGGTGGGCATGCTCGACGGCGCCACCTTGCCCGCCGCACCGCCCGCTTGGGTGCCCAACGATGTGGGTTACGCCCACGTCGCGTTTGACCTAGGCAACCTGTGGGACTTGGCCATCGACATTGCCCAAGCCACCGGCGGCCCCGAAGGCGTCCAGCAAATCCAACAAGCCAACAGCATGGCAGGCATGTTCATTCAAACCGACATTCAAAGTGCGCTACGCAGCTTGGGCACCGCCCACCGCATCATTTCCATGCCCACTGAAATCGCGCCCGGTGACCTCGCGGGAGAATCCGTTCAACCCACCGTCTTTGTGTGGGAACCCACCGATGCAGGCGTGTTGCAACGCATCTTTGCCTTTGCCAAACAATCCATGGGCTCGCAGCCCGGTGTCGAGCTGGCCGACGAACAAGGTTTCAGTGGCTTACGCTTTGAGCAACAAGGCGCGAGTGGCGCTGCCTTGCTGGGCCCCGACCACATGATTGTCGGTGTCGGCGGCACCATCATCGACCGCCTGTTGCCACTGCTTAGTGCCCCACCCGCCCCCGCCAACGCCATGACAGGCAGCGACGTGTTTCGGGATGGCGAAGCCCTGCTTCCTTATCGCGAAGGCTTTTTCTTTCAAATTTCTGATGGCGGTCGCGACTTGGCCAACACCATGAAACAAATCATGACCTCGGTGATGGCCGAAAGCTCCGACAATCCCGAAATAACCCAACGCATTGCCGATCTCATGCCCGCCGATGAAGACCTGCGAGCTGCATTGGGATCCAGCGTGGCCCAGATGTACCTTGATGAAGGCGGTGTTGTCTTCGAAGGTGCCGTCGCCACACCCGCCGCCGAGTAAATAAGGTAAAGTATCAAAACCTTCCTATGGTTTGGGGCCGGTCACACGGCCCCAAACCCTTCGCTGCGGGCGTGGCGGAACTGGCAGACGCGCGAGATTTAGGTTCTCGTTCCTTAATCGGAGTGCAGGTTCGATTCCTGTCGCCCGCATTGTGATTCATGCAACATTGACTCAACAAGTTTCTCTTGTCTCCCCCTCCCCTCTTTATCAGCATCTTGCTAATTGCTAATTGCTAACCCCTATCTACTATCTGCTAAATCCTCAGCCTTTAGCATCATCACTGCGTAAGGCCGACAAATCCGCAAGGTAGCCCGTGTCAATGTCGCCTGTCACGTATTCGCCATTAAACACCGAGGCTTCAAAACGTTTGATTTGGGCATTGCCCTCGCGGGCACAGTCTTCCAAATCTTTGAGATCTTGAAACACCATCCAATCGGCTCCAATTTCTTCGGCAATTTCTTCGGGGCTGCGGTTGTGGGCAATCAGCTCGGTGGCACTGGGCATGTCAATGCCGTACACATTGGGATGACGCACAGCAGGCGCGGCCGAGCAAAAATAAACCTTTTTCGCACCCGCATCGCGGGCCATTTGAATAATCTCGCGGCAGGTGGTGCCCCGCACAATTGAGTCATCGACCAAACACACCACTTTGCCCTTGAACTCAAGGCCAATGGGGTTCAATTTTTTACGCACACTCTTGCGCCGTTCGCTTTGGCCTGGCATGATGAAGGTGCGACCGATGTAACGGTTTTTAATGAATCCCTCGCGAAACTTCACGCCCAACACATGGGCCATCGACAACGCCGCCGTGCGTCCCGAATCCGGGATGGGCATCACCACGTCAATGTCGTGATCAGGTATCAATCGCAAAATCTTCTCGCCCAGCTTGTCGCCCATGCGTAGACGGGCTTTGTACACGCTAATCCCATCGCACACCGAGTCGGGCCGGGCCAAATAAACATGTTCAAAAAGACATGGCGCCAATTCGGTGGTTTCGGCACACACTTGAGAAAAACGAGCGCCGGTTTCGTCAACATAAACGGCTTCGCCCGGTGCCACATCGCGCACCACATCAAAGCCCAATGCGTCCAACGCCACCGATTCGCTGGCAAACATTGTTTCAGTTCCATGAACCGTGTGTCGCTCTCCAAAAATCAACGGCCGAATGCCGTGTGGATCACGAAACGCAACAAGCCCGCCGCCAATAATCATGGCCACCGCGGCATAAGCCCCGCGGCACCGTCGATGAACAGCTTCCACGGCTTTAAACACACTCTCAGGTGTGGGGCGTGGTTTGCGTTGCTCCGCCAGTTCATGAGCAAACACATTTAAAAGCACCTCGCTGTCGCTGGTGGTGTTGATGTGCCGCAAATCATCGCGATAAATCTGTTGAACCAAATCAGCCGCATTGGTGAGATTGCCATTGTGAACGAGGCAAATGCCATAAGGCGCGTTGACATAAAACGGTTGGGCTTCGGTGGAAGAGCTGCAACCCGCCGTGGGGTAACGGCAATGGGCAATGCCCGTGGTGCCCATGAGCGTGCGCATGTCTTCATCTGAAAACACATCGCGCACCATGCCGTTTTCTTTGACCAGGCGCAACTTGCCGCCGTCGTCGGTGGCAATGCCCGCCGCGTCTTGACCTCGGTGTTGCAACACCGTGAGCGCGTCGTAAAGCGATTGATTGATATTGGTTTGGGCAACGATGCCAGCAATTCCGCACATGGGCTCAAAATCCTAATGACGTCCAAGCGGTTTGAGTCAGTCGTGGGTCGACGGCGCCAACCAAACACGCAGCCTTGCCAAAACGGCGAAAAAGTTAAGCCTTGGCCATCGATCGCCCGTATCGGCTTGTCCCTGTTTCATCGAGACAAAATTGGTGTTCCAAATAGCGGGCCACATAATCAATGATGCTTTTCACTTCAGGAATATCCGAATTGCCCGTGGTGCCCATGGGTTCAAATCGCATGTCTTTAAATCGCGATACAGCTTCATCCAGCGGCAGGCCAAATTGCAAGGCCAATGAAAAGGCTCGGCAAAAAGCTTGCATCAAACCGGAAAGTGTTGAGCCTTCTTTGCTCATTTTCACAAATAACTCACCTGGTTGGCCATTTTCAAACAAACCAATGGTGAGGTAACCCTCATGGTTCATGATTTGAAATTTGTGCGTGAGTGAATCACGGTCGGGAGGAAGCGTGTCACGGTGAGTGGACATGAGAGCGGGTCCAAAGTGGCGAAAAAGTTAAAAAAGGCAGGCACGCAAAGCCGCGAAATGCGGTTGGGCGCAAGGCTGGCCCAAGACGCGCATGTTAACAGAGAGCGGAAGGCGCCTGCGGATCGGGAACCAGCATCACCACCACATGGCACGCAATCGCACGGTTTTCGCCCAAGGCGTCGACCTTTTCATGGGTTTTGCCCTTGAGGTTCACCCGATCTGCGGCACATCCCAACAATTCTGCCAAATGACGCCGCATGGTCGCCTTGTGAGGTGACAGCTTGGGCCGCTCCAAAATCAGCGTGATGTCGATGTTGCCCACCTCATAGCCATGCCCGCGCATCTTAAGAACCGCCTCGCTCACAAAGCGATCCGAAGACGCATTCTTCCACGCCGGATCGGTGTCCGGAAAAAGCTGGCCAATGTCGTCTTCGCCCAAAGCACCTAACAGGGCGTCGGTCACCGCGTGATAAACCACATCGCCATCGGAGTGCGCCACACACCCACGATCGTGGTCGAGCGTCATTCCACACACAACCAAATCGTGCCCCGGTTCTAAACGATGGAGGTCAAAACCATGGCCCACACGGGGGTGGCCCGCAAAAGGCGTGGAAGCAGATGAGGGGTTGGATCTGGGCATGAAATAAATCTTACACCTACGCCAGCTTTTTGGTGGCCACCGTTCCCGCCGAAGTGTTCTTCACTTCATATCCTGCAGCTTGCAATTCATCGCGTAGTGCGTCCGATGTGGCCCACTCTTTTGCCGCCCGCGCGGCATCCAAGGCAGCGCACCGTTCGGTGGCCCAATCGTCATGGCCTTGGTTGCCGCCATGATTGACAGGCTCTAAAACGCCCAGCACCCGATCAAACTGCGCCAACACCCCGCGTGTCTCGCCTTTCGATGACGATCCGCCTTGATTCACATAATCAAACACCACGGCCAAGGCTCCGGCCATGTTCAAATCGTCTGCCAGTGCCGCAACAAAGGGGGCCACCGCCGGATGGTCAATGCCCACCGCATCACAGGCCTTTCCTTGCTCGGCGGCAAACAAACGCAAGCGCCGCACATTGGAAGCCGAATCTTCTAATCCCCGGGCTGAAAAATTCATTTGTCCGCGATAGCTGGCCTTGATCATCTCGTATCGCAATACTGCCGGGTCCACGGCGTTGGGCGTTAAGGCGCCGTCCAGCACTTGCCGAACCGTGTAAAAATTACCTTTGGACTTGCTCATTTTCGCACCCTCCACCATCAGGTGGCGGCTGTGCATCCAAAACCGGGCAAAGCTCTCTTGTCCACTGGCTCCGCAACTTTGGGCAATTTCACATTCATGGTGTGGGAAAATATTGTCTTCACCACCGGTGTGAATGTCGATGACATCGCGTTTAAGCACGGCTTTGGCCATCGCCGAACATTCAATGTGCCAGCCCGGATACCCCGTGCCCCAGGGGCTTTCCCACTTCATCAAATGGCTGTTGTCCGGCTTCCAAAGTAAAAAGTCGGCGGGGTGTTTTTTGTTCGCTTGGTTTCCTGCCACCACACGCCCGCCCGCCCCGCCTTTGAGTTGATCCAGCCGATTGCCCGACAATTTGCCATAATTTTCAAATGAGGCCACGTCGTAATACACAGCTCCATCGGCGCCCACATACGCATGATTCTCTGCCACCAGCCGCTCCACCATGGCAATCATTTGCGGCACATGCGCGGTGGCCCGCGGCATGTTTGTCGCCGCTTCGTGGGCGACCTTCAGTCCTAAAAGCTTGCCGTCTTCTAAAAAAGCGTCGATGTAAAATTGCGCCACCTGATACGGATCATTGGGGTTTTCAATGGCCGCCGCATGGGCCACCCCCGCCTTCTTCGCCTCATTGAGCCGCTGGGCCGCCACTTGCATTTTGTCTTCGCCCCCGCCATCGGCCAATTGGTCGTCGGTCATGTGCCCCACGTCGGTCAGGTTCATCACCTGATGCACCTCAAACCCGGCCAATTCCAAAAACCGCCGCAGCACATCGGCAAACAGAAAGGTCTTGAAATTTCCAATGTGAGCAAAGTCGTAGACCGTTGGTCCACAGTTGTACATCGTCACCCGACCGAGTTCCAAAGGCTCAAAAACATCGGTGCGGTGAGTTAACGAGTTGTAAAATGCAATGGCCATAGATGCAGTTTATACAGAAACAAAACCGTTAAGGCTGTTGCTCTTGAGGTGTCATCGTTCCGTCTAGAAAAAAGTCCATAATGGAATTCACGACGGCCTCTTGTTCTTGTGGCGTTCCCTTTTGCATGACCGTTACAAAATGTTCAATTTGTGCTTCGGTGGCCTTGTTTACAAACACACCAAGCGGGCCCTCAAACCCCTCGGGTGCCAGCATCGCAAGACTGTAAATTGCCGGTGCCTGACCGCTCGAAAAACGTACATGTCCTCCAAAAACATTGTAGCTGTTGCCACCAAACACCACCCAGCGAGGTGCAGCTTTCTCTCCGCCATCTTCTTCGCGCTGCTTGATCCATCGCCACAGCGCCGTGCTTACAAACGTCTCTTCATAGGTCTTGCCCCACCACGATGACGCCATCACACGCCGGGCACCACTCACTTCATCCATTGCCTGGGTTGTGTGCTTTACCGGAACCGCCATCGCAATTGAAAGCCCCACCAGCAAACCAATTGCACCAAAGGTCAGCCACCACCACCGCCATGACTTCTTTTCGGATTTCATCCTGCGGCCTCCACGTTAATTTTTTCCATCACCACGGCCACGACATGCGTTTTTTCTGCTTTTTCGACTGTCACCTTCACCTGATGGATTTCGAATGTTTCGTTTGCGTCAGGAATGTGACCCAAAGCCTCCAAGACAAATCCGCCCACCGTGTCGTATTCTTCGTCTTCCGGAATATTTAAATCCAATCGATCATTCAAATCGTTGATTGGCAACCGCGCATCCACACGAAACCGGTCCGCGTCTAAAGATTCCACGCCAGGTGCTTCGGCGTCTTCTTCGTATTCATCATGAATTTCACCCACGATTTCTTCCAAAATATCTTCGATGGTCACCAAGCCCGCCGTGCCGCCATATTCGTCCACCACGATGGCCAGGTGAACCTGCGTGGATCGAAACTCGCGTAGCAATTCCAGCACGTTTTTTGATTCAGGAATCAACATCGGCTCACGCAACCGCCCTGCAAGGTCGAACGTTTGGGCATGGTCAACATCGTTGCCGCTGTCCAAATTGCCGCTGTCCAAAAGGGGCAGCAAATCTTTGGCGTAAAGAATGCCCGCGATGTCGTCTAGGTTTTCACGATACACCGGCACACGACTGTGGCCTTCTTCAAGCAAAAGAGCCTTCACCTGTGTCAAGCTTGCGGTGACCTCTATGCCCTGCACGTCAGTGCGCGGCGTCATGACCGCAGCCGCGTCGGTTTCTCGCAAGTCAAACACGGCTTCAATCATTTGTTTTTGATCGTCGGCCACTTCGCCCCCTGCGTCATGATCCTCCACGGCCGCAATGATTTGATCCGACAAATCTTCTTCGTCATCGCGTAGGTCAACGCCTGACAATCGGCGTATCAATGGATCAAGCACATGCAGCGGCTGGGTCACAGGCCAAAACACAATACGCATCGCGTGTAGCAGTGGCCCCGACCACAAAAGCAAACGTTCACCTTGATAGCGGGCCCAACTCACCGCAATCGCCACGCTAAAAACGCCTTGCAATGTCAATGCCACGGCAAAAGTAACAGCCCACAAACGCCAGTCACCCGCCAATGCTCCTGAGCGGCCACTCCATTTCACGGCCATCCACAGCACCGCAAGAACCCCCAGCACGTTAAGTGCCGACCGCACCACCCCCGTCATTAACACCAGCCCCGGCAGGTGATTTGTCACACGTGGCAATTCGTCTTCGCGCCCACGTTCAGTCAGCAAATCGCCCAGTCGTTTACGCGAAAATGTTTTAAGCACTGCATGCACGGCTGAAAAATAACAAGCCAGCAATGCCGTCGCCACAACCACAGAAGCCGAAACAATCACGACGGTTTACCTTCATCAAATGGTGCAAACCGTGGCCCCACCCCAATCGCCGTAAGAATCGCATCTTCCCGCGCATGCATTCGATCAAATGCGGCAGGATCATGATCGTCTTCGCCCAACAAATGAAGCAATCCATGAACCGCGTAAAGCAGAAGCTCTTCTCGCACCGGATGCTGTCGTTCTGCCGATCGCTGGGCGGCCACGTCCACACACACGGCGATGTCTCCTTCAACAACATTGTTGCCGTCTTGCGGGTCATCACGCAAATCAAAGGTCAGCACGTCGGTGGGCAATGGATCGCCGTGATAGCGGTCATGCAGCTCTCCCATGGCGGCATCATCCAGCACCAGCACATTCAGTGTCCCGTGGGACACCCCCGCCTCGCGCATCGCCGCAATTAAACGCGACTCAAACCAATCCGCCAAGGGGGGCGTGGTTTCCGGTGCTTCTAAAATCAATTGAACGTTTAGGCCGTCAGACGGCATGGCAAGCGACATAGACGGAGGCTCGTCGTCATTGGATACTGCGTCAGAAGCAAGGTTAGACATGGGCAACGTGTTACGCATCCTCTTCGTCGTCTAATTGCGGTCGATCGCAATCACGTCGTTTCACCAGCGTCACCCGGTTGCCACGCTCGTTGTAACGCACCTCGGTCATGTAGGCATTAATCAACATCACCCCGCGACCATGCGGACGCAGCAGATTTTCATCGGATCTTGGGTCAGGAACCTCTGCCGGTTTAAAGCCTTCGCCTTCATCTTCGATATCAAACTCGGCCTTCTCGTCGGTGATCCGCGCCACCACCGTGACCTGCTTATTCGTATCGCCACCATTGCCATGACGCACGGCATTGGTCAACACCTCTTCAAGCGACAACCGCAACGCAAAAACAGCTCGGTTGTCATAACCGTGAGCCTTCACGCAGTCGATCAACCGGGCAAGTGCCGAAGGCACTTCCTCAAGTTTATGAAAAACCAAATGGTCGACTCCGTCGGAGCCGGATACGTCACAATCATCCATCGTCTCGGCCTTGGCAAGCCTGCTGGAGAAACCTCATGTCACACATGTGAAACAAGAACTCTCGCCGGTTTACTTAAAACTCTTCTCCGCGTCGGCGGTGGTTTCATGAATTTGAAAAAGCTTGTTGAGCTTGGTGATCACAAACACTTCGTAAATTTGCGCATCAATGTTGGAAAGACGCAACTGGCCGCCCTTTTGCTTCACCTTGGTGTTCACCGTAATCAGCGTGCCCAAGGCCGCCGACGACAAGTGCTCGACGTTTTCAAAATCCAGCAAAATGCTGGGTTTCTCCGACGCGTCGATCACGCTGGCAATTTCTTCGCCGATTTGCTGAATGACGGCTTCTTCTAAAATGTTGCGGTCTAAAAAGTTGATCTTGGTGGCCTTTTCAAGCTTTGTCACAACCACGCGGGAATAATGTTCGGTCATCGAATTAGAATCTCCAAGGCATGGGGGTAAAACCCCGAAAAAAATGGGGAACAAAGGTTCCTCACGGGTAAAACAGTATCCTCCACTCAGCCCCCATGTCAAGCCCTTGGCGTTACGTTTGAGTTTGTTTTCGGGCCTGCGTGGCCTTCTTGCACCGCCCACAGGGCCGCATATTTCAGCTGGGTACTCACTTGGGCCTTTTGAGCCACCAGCAACCCAAACGACCCGTCTAAAAAACCGCGTTTCAGAACATAAAACTTAAAAAACGCAAAACGAGGCCGCAGCCACAGCCCCCCAAAGCCCACACGCTTGCCACGATCGTGCATTTGCCAAGCGGTTTCCAAAAGCCGTGCATCCAGCCGTTGGCCTCCAAAATAATCAGACCACCCGCCTCCCACCCGCTTGTGCTCCAGCGGCCCACGCAAGGTTCGCATTCGACTTTGAGTCCCCGGGACCCGGGCGTCATGCAGCACCTCATCGGCCCACTGTGCCCGCTCCCGGTGAATCAATCGTGTTTGCACATCGGGCCACCACGCCCGCACTGGTTGCCCCAGCAAATAGTTACGACGCGGCATGGCCACCACATCCAACGCTGCCAACGTCTTGGCGTCCAATGCGCCCAATTCTTGCGACAGCACTGACGACACCTCCTCATCTCCATCCAAAATTAAAACCCACTCATTGCGAGCCAAAGACACCCCAAATTGCTTTTGTTTTGAATATCCCCGCCATGGCTCCATCCGATAAACATCTGCCGATGCCCGTGCAATGTCTCCGGTTGCATCAGTTGATCCCGAATCCACCACCACCACTTCGTCACACCACGGCGCCCCCACCACCGAGGCCAAGGCCGCAGGCAGCGTAAGTGCCGCATTGGCACAGCAAATAACAACAGAGAAGGGCGGCGGGGAAGTCGAAATGAGGGGATAAGGGGGTTAGGGCTGGGGAAGGCGTCGGCAAAAGCCAACGGTAAAATGGTTCGAGGGCAAGTCTGCGAACACTTCTTAATGCCCATCGTGGGTGCCGTTGCGATTGATCCAGCAACGCCCCGCAAGAAGCCTACAATGAACGTTGATTTTTATCCATGCCCGGACCCGCCATGACCGCTCCTTATAAAATTGCCGTTGCCGCCGCTGCCACCCTGCTTCTGGTTGTCATCGCCTCGTTGTTCCTTCAGCCCCCGCCCAAGGCTGCGGGTGTCGATCAGGCCTCAAATGCCCCACACGACGCTGGTGCAACCTCATCGAACAGCCGCAATGACCGGCACGCTCCCAACGCCATTCCCGCCACGCCCTCGACACCGCCCGCCACGAACGCTCGAATGCCCTTCGATCTTCCGGCGCGTTCTAACGCATCAGGCAGCACGGCCGACGCCGACTCTGCTCGCTTTGAATACACCGACGACGCCCCGGGCGGCACTTCCGCCTCCGAAGAAACCCTCACTCTCGGTCGCGATCCATCGACCCAAGGCCCCGCCGCCCCGAGCATTTTCGAGCCCGTTCCCACGTCCGACGACTCCGCGTCAAACACCCCCCCCTCTAACATTTCGGGGGCCTCGTCTGTTGCCTTGGGCCCTGGCGATGTCATCACAAGCCCTGCCGATCCCGGTCAACCTTCCGCCTCAAACACCCCCGTTTCCCGCACGGCCGCCGCATCATCCGCCGATTCCGAAACCTACACCATCAAAGGCGGCGACAACCTCAGCTCCATCGCCTTAGACCTCTACGGCAGCGCCACGTTCTGGGACGAAATCGCCCAAGCCAACCCTTTGATTGATCCCAACCGACTCAAAGTCGGCCAAACCATCAAGCTTCCACCTCGCCCCGCGCCCCACACGTCTTCTGCGTCGCCTGCCAACGATCATTCCAACGACGATCTAGGTCACGGCACCCAATACACCGTCAAAGAAAACGACACCCTCAGTGGTATTGCCAAGCAGTTTTATGCCGCCAGTTCCAAGTGGGAGCTCATCTACCAAGCCAACCGCGATGTCATCGGCAGCGACCCAGGTCGCATGAAAGCCGGCACCGTGTTGACGATCCCTCCTCCCGACGCCGGGGCAAGGTGAGTCGGGGTGTTATGTAGATAGCAGTTAGCAAGTAGCAGATAGCAAGATGCCAAGTAACCGTTCACATATTTTTGGCCGCCATGCCCCCCGATCCCCCACCTGCCTTAATCTGGTTTCAATCTGCGTAATCTGCGGACAAAATGGCTTTTCTCCGAGCGCCTTCTTCTTTCACCGATTAAGCTCCACCGCGCAGCCGCCGCCCTTCCCACGGCAAACCTTCCTCAAACCAACTCTTCAATGTCCCCGCCACCCTTGCGGG
>JAZGFZ010000327.1:0-6717 GCA_036480015.1 Algisphaera sp.
GTCTCTCAACGTCAACCGAACCGTCGTCGGGCGTCCATGCGGGCAACTCCCCGCTCGCTCCACTTCGTCGCGTGTTTTCAAAAGTGCGGCCAATTCCACCTGTGTCAGCTTGTCTCCTGCTTTCACCGCAGCCTTGCAGCTCATCATGTCCAACACCACATGCAATGCGGCCTCGGTTTCCAGTGCGTCGGCCTCCCCCGAAAGCACGCCCTCTTCTATTTTTCCCAGCACACCCTCCACAAAGGGCTCGGGCTTCACCCCGCGACTCAACAACAACGATGGAAACGCATGAATCCCAATGGCCGCAGGCCCCAACGGCGACACTTCAATGCCCAGCCGCTCAAACAATGGCGCCGCGTCATCCAACAACGCCACCCGCGCGGCATCGGCGTCCACCACCGCGGGCATCAACAAACGCTGGCTTTCCAAATTCGCCCGGTCGGTCAAAATGCGATGTGAAATCGCTTCAAACATCACCCGCTCATGCAAGGCGTGCTGGTCGATAATCAAAACACCCGTGGCGTCTTGGGCGATCACATAACTGTCGTGCACCTGCATCACCGTGGGCAACGTTGGGCTAACCCCTTGAGCGACTCTTTGAACACCCGGCGAGATTTCGCCTGCATGAATGCCCGCAGCACGCACCTCGGCGTCTGCAACCAAGGCGCTTGCCCCGCCCGGTTCTGCCACCCCTGTTGTTTCCGCCACAAAAAGATTGTCGGCCGCCATCGCGCGGCGCACTTCGTCGTACACAAAACCCTTTTGCGTCGCGGGCATGCGTTCGAAGGCGGTTACAAAATCGCCCGGTCCTGCAGCGGGGCTGCGGACTTCTCCGCCGCGCCATGCCGAGGGCCCAGCCCCACCAGACCCCAAAGACCCCGCCGAACCCACACCCGCCACGGGTGTTAAATCTTCACTCAGAAGTCGCTCGCGAATGGGCGACATCACCATGCGGTGCATGCGTCGCGGCTCGCGAAAACGCACTTCAGCTTTCGTGGGATGCACATTCACATCCACCATCGACGGATCCATTTGAATAAACACCGCCGCCACCGGCGATCGGTCGTGGGCCATCAACCCCCGGTACGCCTCCTTCACCGCATGGTTAAGGCTGCGGTCTTTCACCGGTCTGCCGTTGATGTACACATGCATAAATTTTGCCGTGGCCCGGGCAATACTCGGCTCACCCGCCACACCCCACACACGCGTGGGCTCCAGCTCCGGCTCTGACGGCTTGGTGTCTTCCCACGCAAACTCAAGCAAGGCTTCGTCTAAATCTTTACCCAAAATCGCCACACACCGCTCACGACGTTTTTGCTTGGCTGGCAAATCAATCGTCTTGCGACCGTTGTGTGTCAACGTGTAGCCCACCTCGGGATTGGCCATGGCCGACCGGTTCACCGTGTCGGCAATTTGTCCGTACTCGGTGCCAGGGATTCGCAAAAACTTGCGCCGCGCGGGCACATTAAAAAACAAATCCCGCACTTCAATCACCGTACCAGGCGCCATCGCCACCGGCTTGGCCACGCCGCGCTGGTCGCCTTGCTGCTCCACCATCGCACCCGACTCGGCATTGTGAAGCCGACTTTTAAGCACCATGCGACTCACCGACGCAATCGATGCCAACGCCTCGCCACGAAACCCCAACGTATCAATGGCCGCCAACTGCTCGGCCGTTTGCAACTTGCTGGTGGCATGGGCCGTCAGCGCCAAAGGCAATTCGTCTTCCGAAATCCCGCAGCCATCATCCGAAATACGAATCAGCTTCGCCCCGCCTTCTTCCACCGCAATGTCAATGCGTGTGGCCCCGGCATCCACGCAGTTCTCCAAAAGTTCCTTCACCACCGACGCAGGCCGCTCAATCACCTCGCCCGCAGCAATTTGGTTCACCAGATGTGGATCAAGGGCACGAATGGGCATAACAAGGGTCGTTTGTAAAAGTTCAAGGCCGTGGAATCGGCCAGTTTACCCTGCGATCTAAATGAAGGGACTGAGGGGGAAAGTGGCCGAGGGGCTGAGTGAAAAGCAGGTGAGAAAAGGCAAAGAAGGTTTAATCACCACTTCTGCCTTGTCTTTCCACTTTGCCCCTTAATCCCTTTGCCCCTCAGCCCCTTCGTCCAAAGGCGTAAGACGCGAATTTCACTTCGATCAATAGCGTCTCAAAACGCGTGAACGGTTACCTATACCCCACACCCCAAAACCCCAACTGCTATCCTTGCCCTGTGGCCCAAACCCTCACCGATATCAAACAGCTTCTCGCCACCCACGGCCTGCACCCCAAGCACAAATACGGGCAAAACTATCTGCACGACGGCAACCACATGGCCCGCATCATGGCGGCTGCCAACATTGGCCCCGGCGATCGCGTGCTCGAAGTGGGCCCGGGCACCGGCGCTCTCACCGAGCGACTGCTCGAAACCGGCGCCACCGTCATCGCCGTTGAAATCGACCCCGATTTCGAAGCCTTGCTCACCGACCGCATCCACGGCGCGTTTGGCCGCGATGCCCGCTTCGAACTTCTCATCACCGACGTGCTCGCAGGCAAACACCACATCGCCCCCGCGGTGATTGCGGCCATGGGCGATCAACCTTTCAAACTCATCGCCAACCTGCCCTATCAAATTGCCTCGCCACTCATGGCCAACTTGGTGCAAGACCACCCCAACATGACCGACGCCGTCGTCATGATTCAAAAAGAAGTGGCCGACCGCTTGGGCGCCGCCTCGGGCGGCAAAGATTACGGCCCCTTGGGCATTCTCATTCAAGCCCTGTGCAACGTCACCCGCGTGGGCACCCTTGCCCCCGGTTGTTTTTGGCCTGCCCCCAAAATCGCCAGTGCCGTGGTGCATTTGCAGCGCCGCAGCCAACCCCTCACCAACAACCCCGCTCAACTCAGCGCCCTGCTTCATCGCCTTTTCACCAAGCGACGAAAACAAATTGGCTCCATTTTGGGCCGCGACACCGTGCTGCCCCAAGGCATCAACCCCGACGCCCGCCCCGAGCAACTCAGCGTCACCCAACTCATCGAACTGGCCCAATCGCTCGACTCCTAGCCCTCAAGCCCATTGGCAAACCACAACCCGCAAATGCCGCCACCGCAAGGCCCACCACCCATGCCCAACACACCGCCGCCATCCCGCATCCTCGTTGCCGTGCCGGTTTACAACGAACAAAAATACATCGCCAACGTCATCACCAAAATTGCCCAATACGCCCCCAACGACGTCTTGGTCATCGACGACGGCTCCACCGATTACACCCCCATGCTGCTGGCCATGCAGCCGGTTGATGTCATTCGTCACAAAACCAATCTGGGCTATGGCCGCGGCATTCGCGATGCCTTTCGGTGGGCCCAAACCTACGGCTATGAATGGCTCATCACCATGGACTGCGACGAGCAACACGAACCCGAAGCCCTCCCCGCCTTTGCCGCCGCCATCGACGCCGACGACGCCGACGTCATCAGCGGCAGCCGCTACTTGATTGAAACCCCCGGCGTGCCCGCCCCACCGCCCGATCGCCGCAAAATTAACCACACCATCACCGGCTGGGTCAACGACAAACTCGGGCTCAACATCACCGACGCCTTCTGCGGCTTCAAGGCCTACCGCGTAAGCAAACTCGACGACCTCAAACTTTGCGTCGATGGCTACGCCATTCCCCTGCAAGCATGGGTTCAACACGCCGCCGCAAGCCACCGCGTCAAAGAAATTCCCATCAAACTTATTTACAACGACCCCAACCGCTCCTTCGGCGGCCCCCTCGACGATGCCACCCAACGACTGGCCCACTACCGCGACGTGTTCAATGCCGAAATGGCCAAGCGGCGAGAAGAAGGAGCTGAGGGGGAAGGGGACTGAGGGGATGAGTGAAAGATGGGGGGTTGTTGGGGATTAGGGAATAGCGGTTAGCCGTTAGCAAGATTTGAAGAAAAAGTAACCATTCACGGGTTTTTGACCACTCTTCTTGAAGCCAATGCCTACGTCGAAAAACCTCCCCCCCCTGTAACCGTTCATGATTTTAACAAGCGTATTTGTGTTGACGCGCAATGGGCGAGTCATCTCGGGCAAGAGATTTTACGCCAAGACGCAGAGACGCCAAGACGCCAAGGAAGGCAAGAAAGACAACAAGAGCACTTTTGCTCTTTGGCATGCGTGCGATATTCAGTGCCAGGTGGAGAGGATCTTTTTGAAGTGACACGTAAGACAATCGCGACGCCTTACAACCTTTTCTTCAAGCAAAGGCGTTTGGGTGAATCGGAGGCTGAGCGAAAAGACTAAGAAGCCGTCACGTTTATTCCCTGCCTTTCTTGGCGTCTCCGCGTCTTGGCGTCTTGGCGTAAAGCTTTTCCGAGATACATCCTCGAACAAAAACCGTGAACGGTTACCCCCCCCTAAACCCCACACCCCACACCCCAATACATGGCCTTGACCGACTCGAATCTCAAATGCACTCCGCCGCTCGCCACATGGCCCGCACTTGCGCAAGGCCGCGCGGTGTGGACAGGCCACCAGCCTCGCTTTTGGCATGCAGGCATTCTTGCCAAATACCAAGCCGCCGATGCCGCCATGACCGCCGCCGGCGACACCACCACCGCCCTGCATCACCTTGTGGTCGATCAAGACGTGCAAGACCCCTTGGTCATCGACGCGCCTGTGCTTCGTGCCGACACACTCACCGTCACCTCCGTGCGTCTGGGCGCCACACGGGTTGACGTGCCCACCGGCTGCCAACCCGCCCTTGCAATCGCCGAGCCATCACTCCCCCAAGGCATCGACACGCGGGCCGCGCAAGGCATTCGCCGCATCACCCAAGCACTTCGCTCCGCACAAAACGCCACCACCCTTGCCCAGCAAGTCACCGGCGCCCTCACCGCCTTGCTCACGCCTTATCTCTCCCGCCCTCTCACCGCACATTACGCCACCGACTTCCAGCACGCCCCATGGTTTGCCGCCGAATGCCATCGCTTGCTGCACGATGCCAAGTCATGCGTCACCGCCTACAACCGCGCCGTCGCCCGCGATCCCGGCGCCGGCATCGCCCCGCTTCAGCACGAACCCTTTCGTTGTGAACTCCCGCTATGGGCCTTAACACACAACGCCCCACGCCAACGCGTGTATGCCGACCTCGCCGACACCCAACCCCTTTTCACCACCGAAAGCGGAACGCCCCTGGCCCCCGGCACCTCTTTGGCCCCCCGCGCCTTACTCCTCACCGCATGGCAACGGCAAAACCCTAACTGCGGCCTTTTTGTTCACGGCACCGGCGGCGGCCGCTACGACCGCATCACCGAAACATGGTGGGCCACATGGCGCCAAAAATCCCTCGCCCCCATCGCCGTGGCCACCGCCGACGCCCGACTGCATTTCGACGTGCCCGTTCACACCCCGCGCGACGTCACCCGCGCCATCTGGCACGCCCACCACCTGCCCCACAACCTCGACCGCGAACTCAACCTCACCAGCCCACTCGTTCAAGAAAAACACACCCTTCTTGCGATGCTAAACAACACGCAAGCCCCACGCGACACCCCACACAAACGCCAACTCAAAAAAGAGCGCCGCGCCGCCTTCCACCGCATCCACGCCATCAACGCCGAACTCTGCAAACAAAACAAAAACGCAATCCAAGCGTCCCTCTCAAACGTCACCCGCACCCGCCAAGGCGTCACCAACGCCACCCACGCCCACCGCCGCGACTGGCCGTTTGTGTTTAACGCCTCAGGGTGAAGGGGCTGAGGGACTGAGAGGTTGAGGGACTAAGGGACTAAGTAAAAAGACAATCCAAAATGGGCCCTTGGGCCGTCCGGTCTTCCTGCTATTCCATCCCATCCCATTTTCGCCCCCTTCCGTCATTCCCGCGAAGGCGGGAACCTAGATTTGTACGCGAAGGCGGGAACCTAGATTTGTACGCGAAGGCGGGAGCTCAGATTTGTACGCGAAGGCGGGAACCCAGCTCCATACGCTAAATCCCCGCCTGCGTGGGGATGACGGAGAGTGGGGCAACCCTTTACGGTTTTCCTTCGCAGCGCGTGCCCTCTTCGTGCCTTTGCGCCTTCGAAACGTCGTGTTCTGCCTTGGCGATGTTAATCTCGAACATTGCCAAGGCCACAACAACAAAAGTCATCTCTTTTGAAATGGATCGGCCGTCATCGTTGAACGACGCAACCCTCATGATTGAGCCTCGCCGTCTTTCTTTTTCTTAATTTCTTTTTGAAACTGCACCAAGTCCTCAATTTGCTTGAGGTCTTCCGCCTCCGCAGCCGCAGCTTGGGCCACACGACGGCTTTGCTCAAAGGTGTCATACCGCTCATTGGCAAGGCGTTTCATGTCATCATGGCTAACCTTGCCCGGCCCATTCAGCACCGGTCTTTCGTTGAACGCCAGCATCTTGTCCACGTTGCCGCGCCAATAATCCAGCGTCAAGTCTTGCCGCTGCTTAACGCGCAGCTCCGCCTGTTCCAAAAAGATCACCACCAGCCGGTTAAGCGTGTCGACCTCGTCATCGGCGAGGTAGTTCTTGGCAACGATCACGTCCTGCTTGCGAACGCGTGTCCCCTTCCAGTTGGTCAACGCCATGTTCGGCTCGCTGGGGTCGGCCCGCTCGACAATCAGCTCCGCAGCGGTTTTTCCCGTCGCGGCGTACAGCAACTTGTTCTGCACCTCGGCAAAAAACAAATGCGTGTCTTTCTCGGTGATCTGATAATCCGAGCTGATC
>JAZGFZ010000328.1:0-3480 GCA_036480015.1 Algisphaera sp.
AAGGAGGGGCGGAAGCGGAGGCGGGGTCGGAGGATTGGCGGCGAGTCATGAGGGTACTCCTAGCGAATGAAAAAGATAATGAATGCATGGACAAAGACGTACTCACTGCGGTCGAGCCACGAACAAGGGACCGACGCGAAACAAGTAGACCAACTTATTATACAGTGGCCACCCTTATCATACCACCTGAATTAAACAGGGCGAACTCATTTTACTTGTATTCAAAGAGGATCAATAGGCGATCGGAAGACATCTGGGGTTTATGACGGCGTTGCGAAGCATAACCCGGCCACCTTTTTTTATCGCGGTGGGCGAGTAGGCATCGAAGAGGATCTTTACGCCAAGACGCCAAGACGCGAAGACGCCAAGAAAGGCAGGGCAAGAAGCAGTATTGCTGCAACATCCCGCTTTGAACCGTTCACGCTTTTTATCCGCCATAGCCGGTGCCCCCGCGTCATTCCCGCCCCCTCATTCCCGCCCCCTCCGTCATTCCCGCGCAGGCGGGAATCTAGGCTCGACACGCTGAATCCCCGCCTGCGCGGGGATGACGGGAGAGGAGGCAGAGGAGGAAGGGATGATCGCCGCTGCCCCCCGAGGCGCCCCGAAATAGGGGTATTATTCATGACCACAGCTTAAGCGTTACTTCTAAAACCCCATAGACCTGGCGTTGATTCTCGCGTACACACCAAAGTAAAAAAGTATCCTCCTTGACGTTTTAGATTCTTCTTGTCTTCCTTGGCGTCTTGGCGTCTTGGCGTCTTGGCGTCTTGGCGTCTTGGCGTCTTGGCGTCTCTGCGTCTTGGCGTAAAACCTCTTGCCCAGAGACCCCCGCTAGCACACAACGCTTCCAAACTGCCCTTTTCACTTTGCCCCTCAGCTCCTGAAGCCCTCAGCCCCTTCACCTCAAAAGCAAAACAGACAAAAAAAAGCCCGTCCGCAGCGATTAGCCACGGACGGGTCTTTTGATTTTTCAATCAGTCTGATTATCAATCAATGATAGCCAGTCAGTCGGCTTACTTGCGACGACGACCGATCATCATCAAACCACCGAGACCGAGCAGTGCCAAGGAGGCAGGCTCAGGAATAGCAGTGACGCTGATGTTGTCGACGATCACACCCGAACCATTGGCGTTGTTGCTGGTGTCGTTAAAGGCCAAGACAATGTAGTCGCCAGCAGCCACGGAGGCGGTGGTGACGGTCGAGTTCACAGCGGTACCCAGTGTTGCATAGGTTGCAGCACCCGAAGTAATACCACTTTGAATTGCGGTGTAAGTCATGGCCCCAGCATCAGTGCCGTTGTCAACTGCGTAGCTCACATCGACAGAACTGGCACCACTGCCGGTTTCTTCGAAGAAGATGTCAGCCGCAAAGTTCCAGTCGGTAACGGCGGCCCCGGTGTTATTCTGAACGCGAAGGTAGAAAGCCGATCTGGCAAAGTCGCCTTCTTTGGAGAGAAGCAGAGCGTTGCTGCCATAGCCAGCGAGGTCTGCTGCACGTTCCGCACCGAGTTGGTTTGAACCGTAGACGTCTTGATTGCTGGCATCACCGTTAGGGTTAGCTGAGAAAATATTCGAGGCAGCACCACCAGCGAGGTATTGGTGGGCCATGGCAGCACCTTCGGTGCGAAGGCCACCTTGACGATTACCGTTCCAAGGGCTGGTGTTGTTCCAGAAGTACTCTTCACCCACTTGAGTCGAAGCACCGCCAGCATTGGAGCCTGCACCCACTGTGAACACATCAGCAACGCTGGAGTCGAAGTCCAAGGTTGCGGCGACGCCAGCGGTCGAGACGTCCAAAGCCGCGTTGGCCGAGACGGAGAGGCCAGCAACAGCCAGCGACGATAGAGCGAGACGAGAAAAATTACGCATGAGAATCCTCCAGAAGGAAATAGGAACAGAAAACACTTTTTACAGGCCTCATTTGAGTCTAAGCAAACAAAGACCCGGCTTCGCCAAGGTTAAAGACCCAGACGTTATGTTGATGTTGCATGGGAAACAGACCCGGAGCAACGATCAACACCTGCGAGAACAACAATAACCGGGCAAAGGGCCTTTGTCAACTAAAACGTCTGTTTTTATATGCCAAAACCGCCTTCTAGGGGTTAATACCAGCTATACAAACAGGTTGCATACAAAAAAATAATGTTGCCCCCTCTCAAAACGCGATTGCGTCGCGTAAAAAAGACAGGCTTTTGTTGCCTTGTCGGGCCAAACGCTGCTGCGTACACTTGTTTACTTGGTCAGCACGCATTAAAAAAAACGGAAGGCACGCAACAGGCTTTCTAAAAACAATTTATATCTAACCGAAGAGCGCCCCGCACCCTTAACTGCCACCATTCACGCCTTTTTGCCCGCCATAGCCGACGCCCCCTCCGTCATTCCCGCGAAGGCGGGAACCCAGATTGTACGCGAAGGCGGGAATCTAGGCTCGCACGCTGGATCCCCGCCTGCGCGGGGATGACGAGAGGCGGGCGGGGATGACGGAGGAGGGCGGCCGAGATATGGACGCCACTGACCCTAAGAGGCCCTTCAAGGGCCAGCAGGGGGCCCCGATGGACCCTAAAATAGAGATGGCTATTCAGAACTACTCCTTTTAAACGCCATCCCAATATCACCCACCACGATTTTTCATCATGACTGTCAAAATAACCGTCATTGGCAGCGCCAATGTTGATTTCATCATGCAAACCCCGCGATTGCCCGCCGTGGGCGAAACCATCACAGGTGGACATTTTAAACAAACCTTCGGCGGCAAAGGGGCCAATCAGGCCGTGGCAGCCGCCCGGGCCGGGGCCCAAGTGACCTTTGTGGCCGCCCTGGGCCATGACGCCACGGGCCAAAGCTATCTTGAGCAACTTAAGAAAGACGGGCTGGACACCACACACGTGTCTTTAGAGGCCGACACGCCCAGCGGCACGGCCTTGGTGATGTTTGACGACAAGGGTGACAACTATCTTACGGTGGCCCCAGGGGCGAACGACCACATCACCCCCCAGCGGGTGGATGCCGCCGAGCAGGCCATCGCCCAAAGCGACTGGGCCATCTTGCAACGCGAAATTCCCGACGTTTCCAACGAGCGGGTGATGGCCTTGGCCCAACAACACGGCTGTTTGGTGATGCTGAACTATGCCCCCGCCCACGACTTGGCCCTGAAGCCCGGGCCCCGCGTTCACGCTCTGATTGTGAATGAAACCGAAGCCGCCGCACTTGCCAGCACCCCTGTAGACCCCACCAACACCGCCGCCTGCATGAAACTGGCCACCCGATTGCGTGATACGGGCGGCCACCAGCTTGTGGTGATTACCCTGGGCAAAGACGGCGCCGTGTTTGCGGATGCCGCTGGCGCCGCCCACGCCCAAGCGTTTAACGTGAAAGCCGCCGACAGCACCGCCGCAGGCGACACCTTTTGCGACTGCTTGGCGGTGGCGTTAAGCGAGGTCAAACCCTTGGCCGACGCTGTCCACTTCGCCTCGGCCGCCTC
>JAZGFZ010000329.1:0-4550 GCA_036480015.1 Algisphaera sp.
GGGGTGGCTGGCCAGCCCATTCGAATCACCGCAGCACCGGGGTTAAATGCTCAGCAGGTGCATGTGTATGGCGTGGGAGTAAGCAGTAGCAATGCACTCAGACGTACGGTGCCCGTTCAACTCAGCAAAGATTATCTTGCGGTGGATGGTTTCACCGTTAGTTTTCAAAATGGATTGCAGGTGGGGCAGCGTGGCGCCAACATTCAGGTGTTCGGAAAAAATGTCACGGTTCGCAACATGCGCGTGATTCATGATGCCACTCAAGCCGAAGGCCCTTTGGCGCCAGGACAGCTTGGCGAACATGTTCGCCAAGCGCGTTTGAATGCAGGCACGAAGGAGGTCGGGATTTCTGCTGTGGGATCGTTTGGTTTGTATGAGAACAACTTGGTTCAAGACATGTGGCAAGGGATTGGATTAGATGCCAAAATTGGGCGAACCAACAACGTGGTGCGGGGCAACACCGTGGCCGATGCGGTTTATGATGGAATTCATATTGGCGGTGGCGACAACACGCCGTTGAGTCACATCATTGAAAACAATGTTATTTACGGCGCCATGGTTTCAGATGGCATCACCATGGACAGCGGGGTGGCGAGTGAAAACCATGGTATTAATCAAGTGGTTATTCGCAATAATGCCATTTTTAACATTGGCGAAAACGCCATTGACCTGAAGGGAACTCGCAATATTTTGATCGAGGGGAACTATTTGTGGGGGATTTTGGGCGACAACGATGGCTCTGGAGTGATTGATCGCAGTGTGAGTATAAACGACCACATTCACGATGAGCAGGCCGGTGAAGCCATCGGGCGCGGGGCCCATTCAACATCGGAAGATGTCATTATTCGTAACAACGTGGTGATTGATTCCAATGGCGCAACGTTTGCGCCAAAAAACGGAAAAATTTATAACAACACCTTTTTAAACAACCGTCGCAACGCGGCGGATGGAGCCAATCAACCAACGAATGAGACGGATGCGAGAAAGCCCCGGGACGCAGCCATTACCGAACGTGTAGGTACGCTCAACGTCACGATTCTGAATAACATCATTGGAGATCATGGTTACGAGGTGGTGACTTTTGACAGCGCGGGGAACGGCGGGGTTCTTGATGGCAACACGTATTACAACACGTTTCAATCGCCTCGATTCTCAGCGTTTGCAGACAATCACGATTGGACTGCCGTTGAATTTGAGGCTTGGCAAGCGTGGCTTGCATCGCAGGAAAACTATGAGGGTGAAGTTCACAGCCAAGTGGTGGCGGGGGGCCCCGGATCCCTTTTTGTCAATGTGCCAGATCAAGTCACCGGCGATCCTGCACAATATGACTTTGGATTGAGCAATCATTCTGAAGCGATTGATGCAGGGGTTTTTCTAACACACACGGTGGGTGATGGTTCAGGGATTGTTTTAACAGTTGCGGATGGAGACCTCTTTTTTGACGGTTATGGCATGACGTTGGGTGATTTGATTCAGCTTGAAAATCAAAGTCAGACCGCTCGGATTGTTGGAATCTTGGGTGACGTGTTGACGTTGGACCAGTCGTTGACTTGGAGTGATGGTGTGGGAGTTAGTTTGGCCTATCACGGCTTGCGCCCGGATGCAGGAGCCATTGAGTCTTCGGTTCCCACGCCGTCGTCGTTAGCGGTGCTTGGGCTGGGCAGCGCTTTATGGGTTGGAAGTCGGCCTAAGAAAAAGAAAACGCACGGCGTTGGGCTTCGAGAAACCCGGTGGCTTGAAGTGGATTGATTTTTTCGCCTCGCTACGCTCGTGTAAAGCGGTGCTTTATACCCCGATTAAAAAACCCACCCTATAAAAGGGTGGGTTTTTTAATCGGGGCGACAGGATTTGAACCTGCGACCTCCACACCCCCAGTATGGCGCGCTACCAAGCTGCGCTACGCCCCGTGCGTATCTCGAATCTGTGAACAGAGTCGAGCCCGACAGTTTAGCTGACCGATGAGATGCTCGCAAACCGTGGTGTGTGTAGGAATGCCTTATCTATTTTGACAGGAAGGCGGTATTTGGGGTTCACATCTCTTGTCCATCCGGTAAAAAAGCGTTATGCTTTGCTTTGCTAAAGAAAAAAGGCCCAATGGGGTGATGTTGGTATTTGGTTTCAACGGTGTGTATTGGCCAAAAGTCAAGGCTGTTTCAAGTTGGTGATGTTTCTTTTTTCAACCTAAACAAGGTGAATTCGAGCTGTCTGCGTGGAGCAGGATAAGCGTGCTTGATAGAAGGATTTTTAATTATGCCGATTTTTGCTTGCGGATCATGTCACAAAAAAATCAAGGTACCTGACTCGTACGCGGGGAAACGGGTGCGTTGTCCGGGTTGCAGTGCGCCACAGCGGGTGCCGGATATGGTGAAGGATGCGGCTTTGGACGCGTTCGCATCGTTGGAAGCCTCGGGTGAGGTTCAGGCGAAGACGGTGCGGGAAATCTTGGTGGGTTGTGGCCCATGCGGCAAGAGTATTCGGCTTAAGGAGCGTCATTTGGGAGGGCAAACACCTTGCCCTGCTTGTGGAACGTTGTTGGCGGTGGATGCTTTTGATTTGCCTAAATCGAAAAAACGCGGCGCGACGTTGATTGACTTGAGTCACTTGGAGCTTGAGGCGGCTGATCCGCTTTTGGGCGGACGGGGATTTGCGGGCGATTCCACAGGAAGCACGATGGGCGGGTCGAGCATTCAAATGGCGACGGGTGCGGGAGCGTCGGGGTATGCATTGGAAGACAGTGGCGCAGGGCTTGTGTCTTCACCGGCGGATAACAGCCAAAGGCAAATGAGTGAGTTAAGGGAACTCAACGATCTAAAGCACAGTGGGCAGATTTCACAAGAAGAGTATAGGAATCGAAAGAAAGAAATTTATGCAGGTCGCACGCTGGCGATTCAGGCTTTGTCGCGATCAACAGATGGGTCGGGGCCCTCAGGCAGGCTCATGGGAGGATCGCGACGTCAGGCCATTTTGCCCGGGCCGGTGAAGGCGCTGATGGCTGCCGCAGTGATTGGCGTGGGGGGGTATTTGTTGTGGAGTCAGGTTTTGGCGCCGATGTCAAGTGGCGACGTGGCGGGGCGGTCTGCTGTTGAGGCGAATATGTCAGCGACGGCCAACCGTTTGGAGGCCACGTCCATTGATGGCGAAAGCAAAGAGGAGGAGTCGCTGGACAAAGAGGTCGCGGGCGATGCACTGGTCGCGGACGGCGTGAGTGCTGCGGACGAAGCGTCGCTTGTGGATGAAGCTTTGGCGCTGGAGGCCGGGGGTGATGTGGCGTTGGAGGGAGCAGAGCTGGGGGCGTTGGGCGACGTGGAACCTGTTGTTGAAGAGGTTGTCGTCGAAGATGTTTATGTGGTGTCATCGTGGGAGGTGCGTAACACCACCAAGGCCTATTCTGATCCCACGTTGCCCATTGGCCAAGCGTGCGATTTTGTATTGGATTTAGACACACGCAATGGCAATGCGAAAATTGGCGTGGCGGTGGGGCCTGAGATGGAGTCGATGAAGAATGATGCCTTTGTTGCTTTTCGTGATGCGCAATACCAAATCTTTCTGGATCAGGCAGAAGCGGATGAAATGCTGAAAGAGCTGGAGGTAAAAAAGAGCGACCGGCTTGTGAAGGTGGGGCGTCGGCGGGTGCATCGCATGTCGGCCACACACAAGATCAATCCTTCGGTGCAGGCCAACGTGCTTACCTTGGTGCATGATGGTCGGGCGGTGGCTTACTGGTTTGCAGGAAATAAAATGGCCTACCCCAGTTTTGTGAAAGCGGTGGGGTCGGCTGTGATTTTGACGGAAACCGAAGCCGACGCATTGGTTGAAAAAGAAAGAGCGAGAGCGTTGCGGCGTCGCTAATGATTAACCCATTGCGGCGCCGGAATGTCCGGCAAGGCGTGCGGTGTCACGACACAGTTTGAGGTCGCCTGTTACCACAGTGGCGATGGCTTGGCCTTTGACGTCCCACCCATCAAAAGGGCAGTTGCGGGCTTTGCTGGCAAAGGTGTTGACGTCGAGAGTCCATGCGGCGTCGGGGTCAATGACGGTGACGTCGGCGTCGGCGCCCACGGTGAGGTGGCCTTTGCTTTGAAGTCCGCAGAGTTCGGCGGGGCCCACGGTGAGCAAGGTGATGAGTTTGGGCCAGTCGATGGCGCCCGAGGTGATGAGTGCTTTGACGTATAGCGGTAGGGCGCAGTCCAAGCCTACGATGCCATAAGGTGCGGCGCTGAATTCCAGTGCTTTCTCTTCGGCGGTGTGCGGGGCGTGGTCGGTGGCCAACACGGTGATGGTGCCGTCAATCACAGCTTGCACCAAGGCCTTGACGTCGTTGGCGGTGCGCAGTGGCGGATTCATTTTGGCATGGGTGTCGTAGTTTGCGCAGGCGTCTTCGGTGAGCAAGAGGTGGTGGGGCGACACTTCGCCGCTGATTTGACCGGGGTGGCCTGCGGCGGCCGCGTCGGCTCGGGCGCGTCGCAAAAGATCGATGACGCCTGCGGCGGTGATGTGTTGGGCGTGGTAACGCGGGGCGTAGCCTTGAGCTGCGCACAGCAGAACGTCGC
>JAZGFZ010000330.1:0-3774 GCA_036480015.1 Algisphaera sp.
GCATAGCGCCGCGTTTCTTGATTCCAATAGTTTTTCCCGCGTGGCGGTGTGGCAGCGGGTGTATCGATGGGGGTGTTGGGCTCAGTCACCCCCACACATTAAAGCAACGGGCACCATTGTTCCAAAATGCGGCACGACAACTCCAAGCAAAAGGATGTCTTTGTCCTTATTATTGAGGAAGCATCCTTGGTTTTAGCCCCCAGCCCAAACCGAGATGTTCCCGCTCTTCCTCCCCCCTTTTTTTCACCCCCGTGCTCAAGCTCCCTCATGTCCGACACCCGCCGCTGGCTTACCGTCCTTATCGCCGCCGTTTTGGCCGTTTGCACTTACTTGTTCTTGCCCGATTCGGTGAATGAATTGGCACGTCGAACCGCGGCCATTTTTGTGGTGGCAGTGGTGTTTTGGGCCACCGAAGTCATCCCCCTGTTTGCCACCAGCCTCATGCTCATCGGCATGGAAATTGTTTTTCTTTCGGGCAAAGGCGGCACCGCACTGCTGTTCCCCACCCTGTCCGGCACGCCGATCGAAAATGCCCCGCACTACAAAACGTTTCTTCAACCTTTTGCCAGCGGCATCATCATTCTTTTCATGGGCGGCTTTTTACTGTCCACCGCCGTCACCAAGCACGGCCTCGATAAAAAAATTGCTTCCCGTGTGCTGCGCCCCTTCGCCGGACGCCCCTCCACACTGCTGTTCGCCGTCATGGCCATCACTGCCTTTTTTAGCATGTGGATGAGCAACACCGCCACGGCTGTGATGATGATTGCCGTCATCACCCCGTTGGTTAAACAACTGCCCGAAGACGACCGCTTTCACAAAGGCCTTGTCTTGGGAGTGGCCTTTGCGGCCAACATTGGCGGCATTGGCACACCCATTGGCACACCGCCCAACGCTGTGGCCTTGGCCGCACTGCGTCAGCAATTCCCCGACCTCGAACTGGGGTTTGCCCAGTGGATGATGATGGCCATCCCCTTGGCCTTGCTCTTGCTACTGGCCACCGGCGGCCTACTTTTGTTTTTGTTTCGCCCCGCACCCGGCACGGTGCTGCCCGCCATCGAACCGCCCGCCGAACCCATCACCACGCGTGGCAAACTCACCATGGTCATTTTGGCCGCCTCTATTTTTCTATGGGTTTTCAGCGGCCCCTTAGGCTTGGGGTTGGGCTCTGCCGCCGTGGCCCTGCTGGCCGCCGCCGCCCTCACCACCGTGGGCGCCTTGGATAAATTCGATGTGGACACCATCGACTGGAACATCCTCATTCTCATGTGGGGCGGCTTGGCCTTGGGCGAAGCCATGCAAACCACAGGGCTCATCAGCGTCATCGCCGACCTGCCTTTCGACACCCTCTCGCCCGGCTGGCTGGTGATCATCGTGGTTGCCCTGGGTGTGGGCCTGTCCACTTTCATGAGCAACACCGCCGCCGCCAACGTGTTGGTGCCCACCGTCATCGCCATCGGTTTAGCACTCCCCGACCCCGCTGCAGGCCGCGACCTTGCCATTCAACTGGGCGTCATGACAGCACTGGCCTGCTCCTTTGCGATGGCCTTTCCCGTGTCCACCCCACCCAACGCCATCGCCTTTGCCACCGGCCGCGTGCCCGCACTGTCCATGATCCAAGCCGGTGGGCTGGTCTCAGTTGGATGCATCGTGGTGCTTTTGGTGGGCTATCGCTTGATTCTGCCTTGGGCCTTGGCTGGAAGCTAACCCCCGACGAATTCCCCTGCCGCATTTTATTTTTATCCGTGTTTTTTATTGAGCACTAATACTGATTCGCCAACAAGATAAGTCGCAAACAACCTAAAACCTAGGGAAAACCGCGTCTATCCCTGCAGAATAACGTGAGTAACTTATATCCATCGCAGTTCATAACCTGCGTGTTTTTCGGATGGCACGAAGCCTTCGAGCTCTGCCTGTGCATCAAGGACGACAAGATGGCGGGACAAAAACCGCCAATCATTGAGCTTCTTTTTTTATCGAAGGGCTTCGCTGAAGGTGAGCAACGAATACTTCAGACACCAACGTCTCCCAAGAAAACAGAAAGATGTGCCGGTCAAAAAAGACGTTCGCCCGACACCCATGCTCGCGTTTTCCGCCTCAAAGTAGGCCTAGTCAAAAAATACGACTTAAAACGGCTCTTCCGAGTCAACCGGCTATCTCTGCGCCCCAAGTAATGGTGCGCAGAACATGGGCGGAGCCTAACTGTTGTCGTGCAAAATCCCTGCAAGCAAATACTTCCTCTTCTTAGCCCTCATCTCACAGCAACCCTTTTCCATTTCACCGGCGCGAGATCTTTCTCATGGCTGTCCATCGTGTCATTATTGCGGATAGCCGGGAAATCCCACGACGGGGCCTGCGCGGCATTTTTGAAGGCACTGAAAACATCTCCGTGGTGGGAGAAGCCGAAACCCCCGCTGAAGCCGCCAAATTGACCCGGCTCCTTGCCCCCGACATCGTGGTGCTTGCGTTGGTCGAACCGATCGAACCCGGTCTCGATCTGATTAACACGTTAAGTCAACTTCAGACACCACCCCAAGTTCTGGTGATGTCTCCAACACACAATTTGGACCTCGCATGCCAAGCCCTTCGTCGTGGCGCGACAGGCTTTCTTCTTTCCGATGCAGAAAGCAACGAACTCGTCCGCGCTGTGAATGAAGTGGGGCCTGGCCGTGCCGTTCTGGATCCACGTATTGCATCGCTCGTGGTTCAGCATTTCATCTCCGAAGAATCGGTAACACAAGAGCCCGAAAAAATACTCACCCCTCGGCAACAAGAAGTTCTCCAATTGCTCGCCGAGGGCAATGCCTCCAAACAAATCGCTAGCCGCCTGCACATCAGTTCGCGCACCGTCGACACCCATCGCCATCAAATCATGCAAAAACTTAAGTTGCGCGGCATTGCCGATTTAACCCGGTTTGCGATTCGCCACGGCTTGGCCGAACTGGAATCGCCCGCCCCCTAGAGACCCAACGATGACCGTTCTTGTCCCAACTGCCCCGACTGCCTCTCTCATCCCCACGTGCGCGTTGGACAACCCCGATGCTCGGTGGCATGTGCTTCATGTACGCTCAAATCAAGAATTTGCAGTTTCAAAATTCATGCAAGCCTTGGGCGCTGGCGTGTTCTTCCCCACTCTTCGCAAGCCACCACGTCGTGACAAGCACCGTGGCCATGCTGAATCCCCTGCTTTCCAAGGCTACGTTTTTGTTCATGCGTGCGACCAAATGGCTTATGAGGCCGACCGCACACGTCGTTTGGTTCAAATCATCACCGTCCACAACCAAGAACGCATCGCTCAAGAAATTGCTGGCTTAGAAATCACCCTAGCAGCTCAACCCCTTGCCCAAACGTATCCGGCACTCAAGATCGGCCTTGCCGTGCGGGTTGTCAGCGGCCCCATGGCAGGTGTCCACGGCATCATCGCGTCACGAAGCCAAGCCCACCGACTTTTTCTCAATGTTGAAACGCTGGGGCAATCCATCGGTGTAGAGGTCGACGCGCAAGACCTCGAAGTTTTAAACGATTAAATGAACCTCAGTCACACTTCATGAAAATACACAATTTTCATGCCCTTTTGGCTTAACTTTTCCATAAAAAGAATCGTTTTTCACCTATAAGAAGCCTACGTTCTATTACGTATTTTTAATCCTAAAAAACGAATTTCCAACCAGTGGTCTCTTTAAAAACGGCTCTTCCGGGTTTGTAGTGGGTGACCTAACAAGCAGGAGATTTACTCTTGGCGAGGGTAAGGTCGAGTTTGCCCAAGAAGAAGAGGAT
>JAZGFZ010000331.1:0-4546 GCA_036480015.1 Algisphaera sp.
ACGACGACCGTCCCGACAGCCAACATGTGGGGCTTGCCCGCTGGGCCGAGCTATTCTTCATTGCCCCCACCAGCGCCAACCTCATCGCCAAACTGGCTGCAGGTTTCACCGCCGACCCTGTCACCCTCACCGCATGCGCCTTGCCCGCCGCCACCCCTCTGCTTCTGGCCCCTGCCATGAACGCCGACATGTGGGCCAACCCCATGGTGCAACGCAACCTTCAAACCCTGCGTGACCTCTTGCCCAACCTCACCCAAGTCGGGCCTGATGCAGGCTGGCAAGCCTGCCGAACAAAGGGCACAGGCCGCATGGCCGAGCCTGAGGCCCTTTTGAAAGCGGTCGAAGACACTTTTTCCCGCTCTTCATGACAAAACCCTGCGTATGGATTCTCTGACTTCCCCTTCACTCACACTGCTGGGCGACATTGGTCTTGTTCCATGTACTTACACATTGGTTTCAAGAGCGCCAATTCGCAAGGTTTGATGACGCTGATTATTCGGTGTTCTTTTTCCATACAACCGTGATCTTTCGCGTCAAAACCTTCTCTGTTCGGATACCCTTTTCGTCATGCAAACATCTCTTTCTTTTGACGACGTGGTGCGGGGCTTGCCCGTGGATGAAACAGGCTTTGCCGCACTTAATACGTCGGCCACAAAATTGACACTTCCCAAACATGGCCGACTGATGGCTTTGGAACGCTATGAGCCCTTTTGGCTTGAACCCAAAATGCTGGATCAACTGGCCGATGTGCCCGCCGACACCCTTTTGCTGATTTGGGAACGCGACGACCCCGCCGCCCCCTTCGGAGCAATGGTGCCTTTGGCCGCAGGCAAACGCCGAGCATCGATTTCAGGACATGGCGACTCACTTCAAATAGACGTGCAGGGTTTAAGCGACGCCGCCGCCGACCCGGTGGTGGTGATTGGCGCCGGGCAAAACCCCCGGCAATTGGTGGACCACCTCATGGCCCAAGCGCAAGCCCGCCTGGGCACGTTTGCCTTGCGAGCCAGCAAAGCTCAACCCACTTGGGCCGACGGACTGGGTTGGTGCACATGGGATGCGTTTTACCAAGACGTCACCGAAGAAGGTGTCATTCAAGGCTTGGAAAAATTGCGAGACGCAGGGGTTCGACCCCGCTTCATCATTCTCGATGACGGCTGGCTCCAACATGACAAATACAGACTCACCCAACTTGAACCCGACCCCGTCAAATTCCCCTCTGGACTGGCGTCATTGATCCAGCGCGTCAAAGGCGAATTTGGTGTCGAGCAATTCGGTATTTGGCATGCACTTCAGGGCTACTGGATGGGCCTTGATCCCAACGGCCCTTTGGCCGACACCTACCGCATCATCAAACGCCCCGTCAACAAATGGAACTTCTGGGGCATTCCCAACCACGTCGATAACACCTTGGGCACCATTCACCCCGATGACATTGGCCGTTTTTTCGACGATTGGCACACCCTCCTCGCCGGTTATGGCGTGGACATGATCAAAGTCGACAATCAAGGCAGCATGCAGGCCTTTGGCGGTGAAGAATCCGACACCGGCATTAACCGCACCGAACTGGCCAAAACCTACCAAAGGGCCTTGCAAACCAGCGCGAAAAAACACTTCAAGGGCGGGTTACTGAATTGCATGAGCATGGACAACACGCTGGCTTGTTCCATGCAATGGGGAAGTGTGATTCGCAACAGCGATGATTACTATCCGCGTAAAGCAACTTTTCAAGGCAAGCACATCCACCGCAATGCAAAAAACGCGCTGTGGACCAATGCCTTTGCCATTGCCGACTGGGACATGTTTCAAACCCGACACCCCGCGGCCCAATTTCACGCCGCAGCCCGAGCAATCAGCGGCGGACCGGTTTATGTTTCAGACAAACCCGGCGACCACGACACCCAATTGCTTCAATCCTTGGCAGGCCGTGACGGCCACGTGCTGCGATACAACGGCGGATCGGCCATGGCCACCACCGACTGCTGGTTTGTGGATGCAGGCACGCAACCCAAGTTGCTCAAAGTGTGCAACACCCACCACCTTGATTCCACAAGCGGCTCCGCAGACGACGTCGCCATTGGTGTGCTTGGATTATTTCACTGCCAGTGGGTTGGCGACGGTGAACCTGACGCTGAAAGCGACGCTCCCAAGCCCGTCAACCAAGCACAACCCATCACCGACACGTGGACACCCACCGACGTCAATGGTCTCAAAGGCGAACGTTTTGCAGCATGGTCACCCATGTCTCAGTCATTGCGCGTGGTTGACGCCCACCAATCAATCCCCTGCACGTTGTCTTCTGAAACCGCAGAACTCGTTCAACTCGTGCCCATTGTGAATGATTATGCACCCCTGGGACTAGTCGACCGACTCAACGGCGGCGCTGCGTTTGACACCATCAAAGAGAAGGCGTGCCGCATCAAAGCATCAGGAACGTTTGGTGCTTACGCCAAGCAGGCCCCAACGCGTGTCGAAATCAACGGCATCGAAACGCCCTTTGATTACGATGCCCAAACATGTTTACTGACAACCACCGTGGCGGGCGATGCGCCCTTTGACATTCAAGTGCATTGACCCCAAACCCAGCAATCCTAGCCCGCTTGGGCCATCTTCCACCATTGTTCTCCTGCACTACGGCGCCAATGCAAGCCTTGTCCATCAAGCATTGCCGCGACCTCATCAAAAGCAATAGGCTTCGCAAAATAATAGCCTTGGCCAATATCGCAACCCGTCGCTTGAAGCATGGCCACCTGCTCTAGGGTTTCGATGCCCTCGGCGATAACAGCCAATCCCAAGTGATGCGAGAGGGTCACGATGGCGTCCACAATGCCCATCAAGGCACGACTTTCGGCGGCCAAGGCAATAAAGCTACGATCAATTTTGACGGCATCAATCGGAAGACTGTGCAGCGAACTAAGCGAGGACTCGCCCACTCCAAAATCATCGATGTGAATCTGAACGCCCATGCGGCGCAACCACTGAACCGTTTCAATGACTTTTTGAGGGTCCGATGCCACAGCATGCTCAGTAATTTCCGCAATAATTTCTTTGGGCTGAATGCCTTCTTCAGCCAAAATCGCCATAAAACGCTTCCCAAAAGGCTCGCCCGTCATCTGCCGACGACTTAAATTAACCGCAATTTGAAGCCCTTGAGGCAAATGAACAAGATCGCGTTTCCATTGTTTCAAATCACGGCAGGCCTGTCGCAAGATCCACTCACCAAGCGGAACAATCAAGCCGGTTTCTTCGGCCATGGGAATGAAAAGGTCTGGAGCAATAACACCCTTCGCTGGATGATTCCAACGAACCAACGCCTCAAAACCGGTCAAAAGACCTGATTCAAGATCAACCTTGGGTTGGTAATTCAGAACAAAATCGCCTTGGGCAATGCTTTCCCGAAGTTCTTGTTCAAGATTCAGGCGATCAAGGACACCCTGACGCATCACCTGATCGAAAACCGCATACTGGCCCTTACCCGCAGATTTTGCCGCATACATTGCAATGTCTGCATCACGCAACACATCATTGGCGCTGCCATGATCGGCCTCGCCCAAAGCGACGCCCACACTGGCCGACACCGTCACCGATTGATTTCCCACGACAATGGGTTCCTCCAAGGCAAAACAAATGACTTCCGCACAATCGTAAGCTGTCTGAGGTGTTTCGATCGACGAAAGCACAACCACAAATTCATCGCCGCCAATACGGGCAAGGGTGAGCTGAGCCTGAGGAAATCCCATGCCCGCAACCCGAATCCGATCCGCCACAACACGCAACACATGATCCCCTGCCTCATGCCCCAAACTGTCGTTAATGCGTTTGAAATGATCCAAATCAATGAACAACGTCGCAAAACCAAGAGCTGAACCAGAAACCTTTTCACTGCGAATACGACGTAAATTTCGCCCCACTATTTCAATCAACGTTTGACGGCTGGAGAGCCCTGTAAGCAAATCGTGTGACGCACGGTAACGCAAACGATCGGCCGTGATGGCATGCTCAGCCACCTCATTTTCAAGCTTTGCGTTGCGAAGCCGCACCTGCTCCATCAATTCGTCCATTTCTTCAGACGACACCGCCATCGCTTGTTCGAGCAAATAACGATCTTGATCAAACGCACCGTAAGCTTCCCCCACCTTGCCCAACAAACGCGACCACGTTGCCGCGTCGGGCAACTGGTCGGGGGCAAGACCCAACTTGCGTAATTGTTTGGTGAGAAGAGGGTTCATAGGAGCAACGGGTCAATTAAGCGGCAGCATTGTTTTTGGGGCTGTTCTTGGGGCTGTTCTTGGGGCTATTTCCCGGGCTGTTTTCCGGGCTGTTTTCCGAAAAGAGTGCCACCGTCAAAGTTTGGTTGTGAAGTTCACAGTTGGATTTTCCCTCCGGAGCCAATTCACCATAAGAATAAAAACCCACCAAAGGCGTCCCTTGAGGCAACGTTTCGGCCACGCCTTCCAACTCCTCTTCGCAGCGATGCTGAAGGACCAAACGTCTCCCCACGCAACTCACTGCCAAAGCCAACTGGTTGAATTCGCCCGAGGGAGCC
>JAZGFZ010000332.1:0-3113 GCA_036480015.1 Algisphaera sp.
TTCCAGAATCGTGTAAGAAAGGTCTTGACAGCATCCTATCAAACTACGATACTGAATCAGGTCTACCCAACCCCGGCCCGTAATGACATTCTCGTAACAAGAAGAAACATTCGCAGGCCACGTTCTACGGAACGACCGGCCGTGTCTTACCGCTCGGCTTTTTTTATGCGCGGGTGAATGGGCTGTGGCCGTTGGTTTCCTACCGAATCGATCCGTCGCCGTAGAGGACGGCGCCGCCGAGGTCTTTTTGGCCTTGGTAGCTTTCAAAAAGAATGGGGGTTTGGGCGGGGGGTTTGCCGGGTTTGGGTTTTTCGTAAATGTAGCCGGGGTTTTCGCCGGTGCGGGGGTTGGCGAGGAGTTGGTCGATTTGGGGCATGATTTCGCGTAGGTCGGCGAGGGTGTCGGGGAAGCGGTCTTTGTGTTGGTCGCGGTAGAGTTGAAAGGCGATGCCGAGTTGGCGCATGTTGTTGGCGGCGATGAGGCCTTGGGCGCGGCTTTTGGTGTCGCGTAAAACGTCGACGTAGGCGCCCACGCCGGTGGCGGTTTTGCTGGTGGGTTGGGGGCCGCCGGGGCGGTTGCTGGCGATGGGTGAGGGGGCGGGGGCGGAGGGTTGTTTGGCGCGGTCGAGTTTGAGGGTGGTGAGGTCGTAGCCGTTGTAGGACAGGGTGTATTTGCCCGCGTGGGGGGGGCGTTCAAACAGCAGGCTGAAATCGTGGCGGGTGAAGGGGGAGAGGTGGCTGGGGAAGGTCCATTTTGAGGTGGCCCATTGGCCTTGGGCGGTGGCGTTCCACGACACTTGGAGTTGGCTGCTTTGGTAGTTGGCTTGGACGACGGGGCCACCTTTGGGGTGGGTGGTGGTGAGGGTGCCTTGGGCGGAGAGTCCGGTGCTGCCGAGGGTGTTGTTGTAGGCGTGTTGGGCGTTGACGATGACTTTGCCGCGTGTGGCGCCAAAGGCGTATTCGTAGGTGGCGGTGATGTGGCCTCGGTTGCGTTCGATGAGTTGGTCGTCGGGTGTTTGAGGTGGGAGGGCGGCTTCGGTGCGGGAGGTGCTGGCGCCGTTGAGGTCGATGGCGAGGGGTTGGGTGAAGCTTTCGCGAATGAGTCGGGCGGGCGTGCCTGATGCAAGGGGGGCGCTGGTTTTGCGTAGGGTGAATTCGTCGGGGCGTAGGGTGCTGTCGTCGCCTTTGGTTTTGCCGTGGGCGTTGATGACGGCTTGTTTGAGGCTGATTTGAATGAGGACGTGGTTGCCGTGGGGGTCGGGTTGGGTGACGATGAGTTGGTCGGTTTTGCCCACGGAATAGCGGTGGGTGACGGTGGCGGCGCCGGGGGTGTTTTTTAAAGGAGACTTGACGCCCAGGGCGCGGTTGCCGGTGCCGGTGCCCAGTGAATAAGGAAGCTGCACGTCGCCGGTGTGCAGGGCGTCGACGGTGTAGACGGTTTGGGTGTTGAGAATTTTGGCGGCGGCGCCGGGGCCCAAGGTCCACCATGCGATGAGGGTGATGAGCGGAACGAGTGTGAGGAGCAGTCGAAGGGGGGTGATGTCGAGGCCGTTGAGGTTGAGTAGGGGGCGTTTGAAAAACGATTTGTTTTCGTTTTCATCTGGGTCGTGGGCCGAGGCGAGCGGGCGGGGGGCGCGGGCGTCGGGGTGGGGGGGCGCTGTGGGACTGGGAGTGGCGGCGAGGGTGACGGCTTGGCTGACGATTGGGTCGCCGATGGGGTTGGGGTCTTGGGTGTCGTAGGTTGACTCGTCGGGCAGGTTGTTGGGCGGGTCATCGGGCAGGTCGTCGATGATTTCAAATCCGTCGTCTTCGAGATCGAGATCGGGTTCGAGCTTTGGGATATGCACGGTTTGGCCGCAACCGGGGCACTTTCCGGTTTGGCCTGCGAGGCGGTCGGCCACGTTGAGGGTGCGTTGGCAGCCAGAGCAGGTGACTTGAAGGGGCATGGGGGAGATCCAAAGGATGGAGAGCTGGAATAGCGGTGTGAGGCGTGTTTGAGTTTACCTTGGCACGTGTGGGAAGCCTTGGCGGCTTGTCACGTTGCGTGATGGGCCGGGGTGCCCGATCATGGGGGGTTGATGCCTAAGTCTGTTCCTATCCAACCTGGCACGCTGATTGATTTGGCGGTGCAACTTCATCGTGACCAAGCCGTAGCGCCGGGTGTGTTGGCCGAGCGTGATCGCAAGATTGGGTTGGATTTGGAGCTGGAGGTCAGCGGGGAGGGCGGTTTGGCCAAGCCTGCGGCGGGTCATGGGGCGGTGCGGGCGGGGCTTTTGGCGCGGTGGCTTAAGGCGTTGCCTGATGCGCCGCAAAGTGGCGCGACGGCGCTGGCTACGGTGGGGCTGGGGGCGGTGGTGTTGGGTTTGTTGCTGGGCTACGCCACGGCACGCGGGGTGTTTTGGTACGACGGCGACCAACCGGTGAATGTGGTGCGGGTGCTGGGGGTGTTTGTGGTGTTGCAGGCGTTGACGTTGGTTTTGTTTGGGGTGGCGGCGTTGCCGGGGCGCGGGGGTTTTCAGGAGGCGTTGCGGCAGTTAAGCCCAGGACGTTGGGCGGGGTGGGGGGTGCGTTTTTTGCCAGTGGAAACACGTGATGCGTTGGGGCAGGTGATGGGGCGGGGCGGGGCGCACCAAAAAATGTATGGGCGTGTGCAAAAGTGGCAGGTGTTGGCGTGGTCGCAAACGTTGGCCATGGCGTTTAATGTTGGGGCCCTTGCGGGGGCATTGCAATTGATCGTGGGCAGCGACTTGGCGTTTGGATGGAGCACCACGCTTGCGGTGGAGCCGTCGGCCATGCATCGGCTGACGGAAATACTCAGTGCGCCTTGGGGCTGGGCGTGGGAGGCCGCTCGACCGGGGGTGGATTTGATTCGCGACACGCGCACGTTTCGGGTGGAATCGTTTGAACCGGCGGCCAATGCCACGGGCTTTACCCGATGGTGGCCCTTTTTGGTGATGTGCATGGGCGTGTATGGCTTGCTGCCACGCATGGTGACGTGGGCGGTGGCGCGGTGGCGTTTGCGCGCAGCGGCGGTGCGCGGACTGGCGATGACACCGGGCGCCGATGACGTGCTGCGGCGCATGGCTCGGCCGCGTGTGCAAACGCAGGCGGCCG
>JAZGFZ010000333.1:0-2608 GCA_036480015.1 Algisphaera sp.
TGAATTTGCACGGGGGCCAACGTGGGAACCCAGGCGATTTGCCGGTCGGCCATGCGTTGAAGTTGGTCGTCGCGTACAAAATATCCGTGCTCAACTGAGTCGATACCCGCTTCGATGACATGTTCAATGCCGTCATCGCCTGAGGCATGGGCAAAGGTGGAGCGGTCGTGTTCTTTCGCCGCGGCGGCGAAGGCGGACAATTCGATTTGGTCCATTTGCGGCGGGGCGGTGACGGCACCTTTTTTGAAATTGATAATGCCTGTGGCGATGAGTTTGATGCGGTCGGCGCCACGCTTGACGCGACCGGCGACGCAAGTTTCGGGCGAACCCTCGTTTTCGACCGGTTCGCACATGAAGCTGCCGTAACGGCCTTGCTTGTTGATTCCGGGCCCGGGGCTGTCGATGTAAGGCGAGCCGCCCGATCGGCCTTCCTGTAAGGCTTGGCGGTATTCTGCGGCCAGTTTGAGGCCTACGCCACGGTTGTCGCCGCCGTCGCGCATCGCCAGCACGCCGGTGGACATGAGTTTGGTCAATCGCCCACGGCTGACTTTCAAAACCGCGTCGTTGTCTTGCTTGAGATAGGCTTTGCGAACATCGAGTTCCAGCGGTGAGCCATCGAGAAACACGTGTGTGTGGGCATCAATCAACCCGGGCATAAGCGTGTAATCATCGAGCGACACATCGGGTGCGGTTTTGCTTTGGGTGAGGTTTGCAGGTGGCGCCTCTTCGCCGACATAAAGAATCGAGTTGGCGTTGTAAATGACATGCACACGCGATCGCGGCGTTGAGGTTCCGTCGAGCAAGGTGCCCACATGCAGCCACACGGGGGTATCGCTGGAAGGGCAGGTGAGTTTTTTGAGCGTGGCGGGATCAAGGGTCATGGGTGGTTCATCCACTTTGCATAAGGGCAAGAGAAGAGTTAGTCGTTGTTGAGGTCGAACAAATCCATGATTTTTTCAGACTGCATGAAGCCTGCATCCTCTTGCGTTTCGCCTTCTTTGGGGCGGCCCAGTTCGAGTGCGTCGCGCACCACGGTGAGATAGGGGCTGTCTTCGGGAAGCATGTGCAGGTCTTTTTCGGGGTTTCCTAAAACCGTGTCGAGGCCTGCTTCCATGGCTAAGGTGATGTAGGCGTTTTCCAGTCCTTCGCGGATGTTTTTGGGCACGCCGAACGAAAAATTGGTGAGTCCAATGGAGAGGTGGACGCCTGTGAGGATGGGGTCTTGTCGAATCATTCGCATGCCGTCGAGGCCCATGTTGATTAAGCCATAGGTGTCGCTGGCGACTGGGGCCAAGCCGGGATCGACGATGATTTGGTCGTTGGTTCGGCCGGCTTCTTCACGGAGGCGTTGTGTGAAATACAAGGTGCTTTCGTAAACATCTTGAGCGTTTTCGCAAGGAAGCGACTGGCCATCGGCGAGTTTTTCGCTGGCCATGACGATGACGTCGGTGTCGTATTGTTTGATTAACGCGAACATTTCATCGAGGTTTTCCCGTGAAGCGCTAATCGAATTGAAGATGGGGCGGGCTGATTTGCTGAAATCGTAGAGTTCTAAGGCCTTGGCGTGGTAGGCAATGGCGGGGTTGTCGAATGCCAGCGGAAGGCTTGTAGCTTCTTGCAGGGCAGGTACCAAATCAGGTAAAAAAGCGATCATTTCTTCTTGTTTGACGCGCAGCGATTGTGTGCCGTCAATGTTGACGGTGAGGGCGCCTGCGCCGCCTGTTTCTTGAATTTTGGCAAGGTGCTGATAGGCCGACGTGTCTTTGGCTTCCCATGCGCGGCGAGCGCGGGCAAAGGAGTGGTTGATGAGTTCGCCAATGAGGTTGAATGGGCGTTGTGACATGATGGGGTCCGTTTAAAAGAAAAGGGCGGGGTGAAAAACACCGTGAAAAATCATTGTGAAGGCGCAGGGTGTGCGGGGCGGGTTCGGTTGATGTCGTCAAGGTGGTCGAGTGCGGCGGCAATGGGACGCAACGTGAAGGTGCGGGTGGCAGGTTGAAAGATGTAGCCGTGGCGTTTAATGCCGATCTCGCGTACCAAGGCTTCGGTGAAACCGGTGGCGGCTCGCATCCAACCGTCGCGTAATGCGACGAAGTCGCTGCGGTGGGCAGGATTCCATACGTCGTGAAAAGCGTTGAACAGTTGCTGGGGAGCTTGGCCTGTTCGGCCGACAAGGTACGACCAGAAATCCACTTGATAGAGCGAGCTGAAGCTGGGAAGACCAAAAATAATTTCGACGTTTGAAGGGAGGATCTGGTCGAACACTTGGCGGTAAAAGCTTTCGCAGTGTTCTTTTTCGTGAGGATCAATGGCCCAGCCATGCGGAGCGTTGGGGTCATGGCGAAGAACAAAAAGGGGGGGCTGGACATGCAGCCGTATGTTTTCAAAGCCTGGTCGATGTTTTGCAATGGCATTGGCCTTGCGTTGCAGGGAGGCTAACTCGCGCGGGATGTTTTGCAGGTTGGGGTTGGCCACGATACTCAAGGGGAAATGCTTGGGGAGTTCGCCACGTTGGGTCATGTCTCCCAAGAGCTGCACCACGCCGGTGGCGTCGGTGACACCAATGACTTGAGCCAGTGGCCTCAGTAGAATTTTCCAAAGCCATGCG
>JAZGFZ010000334.1:0-5160 GCA_036480015.1 Algisphaera sp.
ACTCGGCGATCACACCGCAAGTTTTTTCCACAACACCCACCGCCACGCGGTTACCCTTGCCAAAGAACAGAACACCCAAAGGCGCCACGGCCACCTGCTTAAAACCAACGGCACCGCCGTGCCTTCAGCCAGCGCCAACCACGCCGCATTGTGCAGCACCGTATGGGGCCACGGCGTGTTTGCCAGCCACATTTGCTTGGGCAACACCAGCTTCAACAAACTGCTCTCGGTCTGCCGCGACCCCCACCACTTGGTGCGCGACAGCGGCCTACGCATCGAAGTGAAATTCAAAAACGACTGGCATCTACTGGGCGTCCCCTCACTTTTCGACATGGGCATCGACGACGCACGGTGGATTTACAAAACCCCCCAAGGTGTTTTAGAAGTCGCCACCCGCGCCTCGGGCGACCAAATTTCCTTTGCTGCTTTTGTTCACGACAACCTTCACGACAACTCTCACGACAGCACCCCCGTCACCCTGCGACTCACCGCCCACGTGGTGCTGGGCGACCGCGAACACGAAAAGCCCGGCACCTTTGAAAGCAATCTTGCCACCGGACGTTTCACCTTTCACCCCGTCTCCGACACACTCATGCACGGGGCCTATCCCAACGCGTCGTTTCACTGGACCTTCGACGACCCCAGCCAGCTCGCCGCCCTAGGACAAATCGACGACTTGCCATGGGCCACCGCCACCAGCAAGCCCACCACCCAGTTACGCTTTTCCATGGGCGGCAGCCTAAACGTAGCGGCATCAAACGACATCTCAAACACGTCGCCCGCCTCATCCACCGGGGCCATCGCCCCGCCGCGCCTTGCAGCCGATGGCCCCGCCGCTGCACTGGCCGACGCCCTGCCATGGTTCGAACACTGCGCCAGCATTCACCTCACCGCCCCCCATGGGCTTGAGCAATACGGCGGCGCGGCATGGGGCGTGCGCGACGTGTGCCAGGGGCCCATGGAATGGCTTTTGGCCACCGGCGACCTCGACAACGCACGCGCCATTCTTCTAAACGTGTTCGCCAATCAGCGCAGCCACAGTGGCCTGTGGCCCCAGTGGTACATGCACCCGCCCTTCGCGCAAATCGCCAGCGACCACGCCCACGGCGACGTGCCCTTTTGGCCCATTTTGGCCACCGCCCAATACCTCGAAACCAGCAACGACTTCGATCTACTTGACCAGCCCGTGCCCTACTTTGACTCGGCCACCCACGCCCCAACCGACGCATGCCCCACCGTGCGCGAACACCTCGAACGCGCCCTCGCCGCCGTGGCCGATGCCTGCCTACCCGGCACCACCCTGCCTGCTTATGGCCACGGCGACTGGAACGACAGCCTGCAACCTGCCGACCCTTCTTTGGCCAGCCGCATGGCCAGCGGGTGGACCGCGGGGCTCTATCACATGGCCCTTCGGCGTTACGCCGCAGCGCTCGAGCATCACGGCGACACCCAACGCGCCCAACAACTCAATGCCCAAGCCGACCGTGTACGCGACGACTTCCACAAACACATCATGGCCGATGGCATTGCCGCGGGCTTTTACGTGCAAGGCAATGGCCCCGACCACCTGCTGCACCCCCGCGACACCACCACCGGCGTGCAATACCGCTTGCTCCCCATGATTCGCGGCGTCCTCAGCGAACTGTTCACCCCCGACCAAGCCGCCTCGCATCTTGCACTCATCAAACAACACCTGCTCGCCCCCGACGGCGCCCGCCTCATGGACCATCCCCCGGTGTATCGCGGCGGCCCCACCACCCACTTCCAACGCAGCGAATCCGCCAGCTTTTTTGGCCGCGAAGTGGGCATCATGTATGTGCATGCCCACTTGCGCTATGCCCAAACCCTCGCCACCTTGGGCGACGCCGACGGCTTCTACCAAGCCCTGCTCACCGTGTGCCCCGTCGCCCTTCAAGACACCGTGCCCAACGCCAACCCACGACAAGCCAACCTTTATTTCAGCAGCAGCGACGCCCAAGTGGCCGACCGCTACGACGCCGCCGCACGTTACGACGCACTGATGAGCGGCGACGCGACGGTAGACGGCGGCTGGCGGCTCTATTCCTCAGGCCCAGGCATTTATGTGGGATTGGTGGTCCAGCACCTATTGGGGCTCCGACGCCGCTTTAACGAGCTGATCGTCGACCCCCAAATGCCCGCCTCACTCGATGGCCTCACCGCCACACTCACCTTGGCAGGCGTGCCCGTCACCGCCACTTTCCAACAAACCGCCGCCCCAGGCCTCACCGTCAACGCCCAAGCCCTCACCCCCTTAGGCCAAGAACCCAATCCCTACCGCACCGGCGGATCTCGCTACGATCTACAATTGTTCCAAGCTGCATTGCAGCCCAAAAACAACACGATCGTCGTTTCGTTTTAGATGATCCACCAACCCCTGCCAGGCCCCCCGCCATGACGTTTTTCGCTCCACCACGCCCATTGAACCGCACCGCAATCCTTTTTTTGACCGCGGCCGCAAGCTTTCTAACCGCTTGCGGCAATGAGCCCTCCCCGGCCGAACCCACAACAACGTCTGCACCTCAGCGCTCCGTGTCCAGCACCCCCGCGCCCGCAGGCCATACCGCTGTATGGAACCAATACCTTCGCGCATCAGGCACCGACCCCGCAGGATGGACCCTCAAAGCTGGCGGCCTTAAACCCGCCCACTTCGAAGCACTACGCCTGAACTTGCTCGACAACCGCGGCGCCACCGGTTGGGCCATCGCCACCGACCGCGACGGCCTCAATATTCGCGTGGCGCTCATTTTTAACACCTCAGGCGACGCACTCAAAGTGCTCGACCTCTCGCCCGAGGTCGAACGCCATGGCGCCTTGGTGGCCTTCGACAACCCCACCAAACTTTTCCAGTCCAACGCCGAGGGGTTGGCCGCCGCCCTCATCGACCAAGCCCTCACACGACTTAGCGTCGCCGTGGCCCAAGTGGGTTCTTACCAAGCCCTCCACGACAACGAAACACCCGACCTCATCACCTTGGGCTGGGCACCTCTCACCGAAGGCGACAAACCTTTGTTAAGCGAAGCCCCCACCAATCCACTCAACGGACAAACCCACGTGGGCCACACCGCCGGACCCGACGTGGGTTGGGTTCAAAATGCCTCAGGCCTCCGCCTTTCAGTGCCTCAAATGTGGAACGATGCGTTTCCAGAACTCTCCGACATTTCAGCCAGCTTTTATTAACTTTCTTCAACGTGCCCCTGCCGTAAAAACCTGACATGCCCGGGCCACTCCTATTCATCGCCTTTGTTATTGCCGCCTTGGTCGCCGTCGCCTTTCGAAGTCGCCGCGGGCAACCACGCGCCAAAGCGTTGGCCCAATGGGCCCAACAACACAACCTCTCCTTCGCACCCCACCGCGACCGCTCACTGACCCACCGCTTCCCCCAGTTCGCACTTTTTCGCCAAGGCCGCAACGCCTACGCCTACAACATCGTTTTCGGCTTGTTCGAAGGCCGACAAATCTACGCCTTCGACCACCACCATCAAACCGAACACCAAGTCACCATTCGCCAAACCGACAGCAACGGCCGCACTCGTACCCACACCGAAACACGCATCACCCACCACCATTTCTCCGCCGTGGTGGTCGAACCCGAACTGCCCCTCAAGCCACTACTCATTCGCCCCGAAGGCCTGTTCGACAAAGTGGCTGATTTTTTCGGCAAAGGCGATTTGAATTTTGAATCCGCCGCATTCAGCCGCAAATACCACGTCACCGCCCCCGACCGGCGATGGGCCTACGACGTCTTGCACGCACGCGTCATCGACTTTTTACTCGACCAACCCCGCTTGGTCGTCGAATTCACCCCCCGCCACATCCTCATCATGCGCCCCGGCGAAAAACGCATGGACATCGACGTGTTTAAAGCCGCCGTTCAAACCGCCGACCAAATGCTCGACCTCCTGCCCGACTATGTACGAATGGATACAGCGCCGCCGTAAAGACAAACTCTAAAAACAACGTGGCCGTTCACGATTTTTCAGCCTCAAGACAAGCACGAAGGCCCGAAGGCACAAAGACACGAAGAAAACAAACAACTGTTTACTGATTTTCAAGAGGATGCTTGTGGATAACGTAAAGGAAATTTAACCGCCAAGGGAACAAGTGAGGGAGCCAAGGAAGGCAAAGCAGATAGGGGATAGCAATTAGCAATTAGCAAGCGAACGGGTGTGTCATCTGGAAAATCGTAGCCGCTCACTCTTTTTTACCCGCCATGGCCGACGCCCCTTTGGTGGTCATTCCCGCGAAGGCGGGAACTCAAAGTAGTACGCGAAGGCGGGAACTCAGAGCAGTACGCGAAGGCCGGAACTCCAATTTGTACGCAAAGGCGAGGATGACAGAAAACAGAAACCAAGCGGGCCCGCCTCTTGCTAACGGCTACTTGCTAATCTCTAATTGCTATCCCCCTTCTGCCTTTCACTTAGTCCCCTTCAGCCATCCCGGCCACTCGCCATGCCCGACGCCTTCGCCCCCCTTGTCATCGCCGCCGCCGTGTTGTTCTTCATCGCACTGGTGTGGGCCCTCACCACCTACAACGGCCTAATTCGATTACGGCAACACGTGGCCGAATCATGGTCCACCATCGACACCGAACTCAAACGCCGCCACGACCTCATCCCCAACCTCATCGAAGTGTGCCAAGGCTACGCCGCCCACGAAAAAACCGTGTTTGAACAAGTCGCCCAAGCCCGTGGTGAAGCCGCCGCCGCAACCCACCCCACCGTCACGCCACGCGATCAAGCACGCCACGAAAGCGCCCTCACCGGTTCACTCCGATCCCTTTTCGCCGTCAGCGAAGGCTACCCCGAACTCAAAGCAAGCGACCACTTTTTAGCCCTCCAAAAAGAACTCGCCATCACCGAAGACCGCATCCAAGCCGCCCGACGTTTTTTCAACGCCAACGTACGCGACCTCAACACCCGCGTCGAACAAGTGCCCTCCAACATCGTCGCAGGCCTGTTTCATTTTGAACGCGCCGACTACTTCGAAATCGACGAAGCCTCCGTGCGAGCCGCACCCTCGATTGCCTAAGCAACCCCACGTAAAAAAACCGTGATGGCGCCCGCATTCAACACCCCAAGGCAAAGACGAAGCGTCGAAGGCTCGAAGGCACGAAGGAAGACATTAAAACAAGAGAAACCC
>JAZGFZ010000335.1:0-5474 GCA_036480015.1 Algisphaera sp.
GCGTCTTGGCGTAAAGCTTCTTCGCGATACATCCTCGAACAAAAACCGTGAACTGTTACAAAGCGTGAACGGTTACAGCGTATGAGGCCTCCAATTTTTGAGTCTCTGAGTTTGCGCGCGGTGTGTGGTGGCCATACAATCTTGGCATGCACCATTGTTTACGTCGCGCACGAATTTTGATTTGGCTTTGGGCCTTGGTTTTGGCCGGGGCTTGGGCTTTCCCGGCGGCGGCCCAAGTGGGCAGTGCGCTGGTGGCGGTGCCATGGGCGCCGGGCCAAACGCTTTCGGTCAAGGGTTATGCCCTTGGCGAAGAAACCCAAACCGAGGATGATTTTTTGGGCCCCGGCGATGATTTGAATCTCGCCCGGGTGGTGGGTTTTGGCCGCTACCGGTTGGATGCAGAAAACCCCAACAGTTTGTCGGTGGGCTGGCTTTACGACCATATTGAAATGAAAACCGATGATGTGCGTTTGCCCGCGCGACTTGAAGCCTCGGCCGTGGCGGTGGGGGCCAACCTTGGCACGCATGGCGATTGGAGTGTGGGCTACACCGCGGGGGTTGGTTTTGCGGGCGACTTGCCGTATGCCGATGGCGAGGCGTGGTATGGCTTGGGCAGTTTGTATGCGCGTCACCAGCTAAAAGGAACGCCTACATTTATCACCTTGTTTTTGGATTACGACGGCAGCCGTTCGTTTTTGCCCGACACGCCTATTCCGGCCTTGCAATACACGGTGATTGAATCTCCTACGTTGACCTATTCCATTGGTTTGCCGTATTCGAGTTTGTCGTGGCAGCCCAGTGATCGTGTGTCGATTGACGCTAAGTTTTTGGTTCCCATGGCAGGTTCAGCGGAAGCGTCGTACAAATTGGATAAGCAATGGAGTGCTTATGTGCTTTATGAAATAAGCACCCGGGGATATCACTTGGCAGACGATGAGAAGCACCGGCGGTTGTTTTTTTCTCAGAGTCGCAGTGAGCTGGGTTTGCGTTACACCTTTGCCCAAAGCGGAATTCAGGTGAATGCCGCAGGCGGGTATGCGTTTGACCAAGAGTTCACCCGTGGTTTTGACACACGCCACACCGAGTTGATTCGTGATGTGGGTGACGCGGTGTATGTGCGTGTGGGCGTTAGTGCTCGTTTTTAGAAATGTGTTGAGGTGGTTTTTGGCGCGGCTTCTCCGTCTCCTTCTCTCTTTTTTCAGTGGATGCGATTGCCATGGCCAAGGTGTGGATGTTTGTGGTGGTGTTGCTTGGGGGTTCTTCTTGGGCTTATGCTCAAACGGGCGTGGGTTTGGCGACATCGCCATGGGATCGCCACCAAACCTTTCAGGCCGACGGCGATGCGTGGACGGTGGACGCCAAGGCTGACACGTTGAGTGTGACCCGGCATCGCGGGCGTGTTCGGTTTGAAGATGATCTTTCGCTTGGCGGCTTGGGCCAAATGGCGGCGGGGTTTGAGTACACCCATTTGCATTTGACGTCGAATCAGGCGCAGGTTCCCGCACGGTTGAGTCGTGGCGAAGCGGCGGTGGGTTTTCCACTGGGAGACGTGGTGTTGTTTGGCAAGCCTTGGAAGGCGGGCGGCACGGCGGGTGGCGGGTGGGCCAGCAGTGATGCGTGGTTTGATACACACGGTCTTTTTGCGTTGGGTACGGTGTTTGCGCAACGTCATGCGTGGGGCGGTTTGGTGCGTGTGGGACTTACGTTTGATGGCAATCGTTCGGTGCTTCCAGATATGCCACTGCCGGTATTGAGTTATGAGCCTGGCGCCGGAGAAGATGGCGAAAATCGTGATGCTTCCAAATGGGGCCTCACGCTGGGGTATCCCACCTCGCGTGTGACATGGCGGGCCCATGACAAGCTTGTTTTCTCTGCAGGGCTTGATCGCCTTGATGCTTTAAGTGCGGATGTTCGCTACGACCTGACGGCCAAGGTGAGTCTTGTGGCGGCGTATGGTGGTTTTTACGATCAGTTTCATGTGGAAGATGACGCCGAGCATCGCCGCGTGTTTTTTGTGAGCCAGCGTTTTGAAGCGGGCGCCGAGATGAACGGGGCTTGGGGGCGCATTGGACTCAGCGGCGGCTACGCCTTTGGCCAAGAGCTGCGCCGTGGGTACGGCTTGCGTTCCACCACGGTGATCGCAGCATTTGACGACGGCCCGTTTGTGCGACTGGCGTGGCGTGTGGGGTTTTAAAATTGGCTTTTCGCCCCCGAGGGCCTGGCGCGTTATTGTTTCCGCTATTGGGATTGGGCGCGGCGTCTCGCGATCAAACACCCATTATCTCACGCCGGCGGATCCGGTGAGAATGGGTTCGCTGACGAACTCGCGTGGGTCGGTGATGTGCCCGGTGAGTGCGCTGGCTGCGGCGGTGAGCGGCGAGGCCAAATACACGCCAGCTTCTTTGTGGCCCATGCGACCGGGGAAGTTGCGGTTGGTGGTGCTGATGCACTGCAACGGTTTGTTCAGGCGGCCAAAGGTGTCTTTCGGGCCGCCCAGACAGGCGGAGCACCCGGACGGGCCAATGATGCAGCCTGCGTTTTCGAGGGCGGCATAGACGCTGGTGGTGGTTCGGGCATCGCTCAAATCGCGAAGGGTGTCTGATGGAACGCGTGGATCGAGGGGCTGCCCAAAGAGATTGAGGGTGAGCATGTCTTGGTGGACTTCGGTGGATCCCGGAACGATAAAGGTGGGGATTTTGACCGTTTGGCCATGGAGGATGTTGGCTGCCATGATCATGTCGGTGATTTTGCCACCGGTGCAGCTGCCGATGTAGGCTTGGTCGAGCTTGACGTGGCTGCAGTTGGCGGCGGTGTCTTTGTTGTCGGGGCTGTGGGGCTTGGCGACCATGGGCTCCATGGTGGACAGATCCCATTCGTACTCAAAGCAGTATTCGGCGCCTGGGTCGTCGGTGTGCACGGTCCAGTCGGGGCGGTTGCTTCGGGCCTGAACGTAGTCCAGTGTTTTTTGATCGACGTCGCAAACACCATTTTTACCGCCGGCTTCGATGGCCATGTTGGTGAGGGTCATGCGATCTTCGAGTGTGAGGCTGCCAATGCCTTCGCCTGCGAAGTACATGGTTTTGTAGGTGGCGCCTGCCACGCCAATTTCACCAATGACGGCCAAGATCAAATCTTTGGCAGTGAGGTAGGGCGGGATTTCACCATGAAAGGTGAACTTCATGGTGGGAGGGACTTTAAGCCACGTTTTGCCAGACCCCATGACAAAAGCGGCGTCGGTGTTGCCCACGCCGCTGGCAAATTGGCCAAAGGCTCCGGCGGTGCAGGTGTGGCTGTCGGTGCCCAAGAGGATTTCGCCGGGACGGCAGTGGCCCTCTTCGGGTAAAGCCTTGTGGCACACGCCCTTGTACGACGTTTTGGTGGGGTCGCGGTAGGGGTTGGGCATGCCTGAGGCTTCGTCGGTGTCAAGGAAGTCAGGGTCGTAGTAGTACTTGATCTGCTGTTCTTTAACGAAGTCGCGCAGAATTTGGATGTTGCGGTGGCACTTGCCATCGGCGGTGAAGATGTAGTGGTCGGGAATGATGGGAATGCGAGTTTTGTCCCACACTTTGGCATTGGGCCCAAATTCCTTTTTAAAGATGCCAATGGTGCCCGGGCCACACACGTCGTGAGTCATCAGCACATCCACATTCACCCAGACGTTGTCGCCAGGGGTCACGCTGGTCTTTTCCGCGTGGGCGGCAAAGATTTTTTCGGTCATGGTCATTTTGCGCATGGGAACTCCACGTTGCGGTTTGGTTGCTGATTTATCAAAGGTTTCGTGAAGCGCTATGATAGCCGATGGCTCATTGGGGTTTTGTAGGGTGAGTTGCAGGGCAAAAAAGGCATTGCGAGAGCAGAGTGGCGGTCTGTGGTCGTGACAGTCGATACTATTTGACTATGAACGACTTCATGACGAAATGCTGGCCGGGATATACGACTGTTTTACTTGCAAGCGGGGGCCTTGCGGCGTCGTTGGTGGGGTGCGAGGGTGGCCCACTGGCTGGCGGGGCTGACGCAGGCGTGCAATTGCGAACACAGGTAATTGTGGAGCATCGCCAGCAAATGGCCGCTTTGGCGGGTTCTGATGCGGTGACGGTGCAACGCAAAGAAAGCGATTTGATGACACGGCTGAGCGAAGAACGCCGGTCGGAATTGGACACCATGAGTGGTAGTCAAGCCTATGCGGATGTAGAGCTGGACGCGGGCACCGACTTAACAGGCCAGCCAGGCGGGGAAATGGTGGCGGTGTCTTTGGATGAGGCGGTGGCCATGGCGGTGGAGGGCAACTTGGATTTGGCGGTGGCCCGCATGGGGCCTGCGATTGGCGAAATGCAATTGGAGCAGGCGGACGCAGCCTTTGACTGGACCTTTTTTGCCGATGGCGCCTTGCAGAAATTGGACACGCCTCAGCCTGCAGGCACGGTGCCCGGGTTGAGCAATGATGTGCAGGAAGACATACGGTCGCTGAACACGGGCATTCGCAAGGACGTGTTGGCCACGGGGGGTCGGATTCAAATTGAAACGACGATCGCCCGCAAAGAACGCATTCCGTCGTTTTTTGCCGTGGACCATTATTACGATGCCGATGCGTTGGTGAGCTTGCGACAACCGTTGCTGCGCGGCTTTGGTTCGTCTGTCACCAAGACGCAAATTGAATTGGCCGCAACGGCCCGCGATACAGCCAAAGAAGAGCTGCGTCAGTCGCTTAACGACTTGGTGGGCAAGGTGGAAAGAGCCTATTGGGATTTGGCGTTGGCCCACCGTGGCGTGCTCATCCAGCAACGTCTTCTAGAACGCACCACCATCGAACGCGACCGGCTTGAAGACCGGGCGGGCTATGACACAACCCCGGTGCGGGTGACCGAAGCGAATAGTCGTGTGGAGCTTCGCCGAGCAGACCTCATTCGTGTGCGATCTCAAGTGCGCAGTGCTTCAGACACATTGAAACGGCTTCTTAACAGTGACGATTTGCCATTGGCGAATGAAACATTGCTGCAGCCTACTGATATGCCGACCGATGAGCCTGTGGCCTTTAGTTTGTATGACGAAGTGACCACGGCTTTGGAGCAGCGTCCCGAGTTGGCTCGCAATTTGTTGAGTATTCGTGACGCAGAGCTTCGCCAGCGTTTGGCAGACAATGCTTCATTGCCTAAATTGGACCTGACCGCATCGGCCGGACTCAACGGCATTGACAACGATGACTGGGAAGATGCTTACAGTGACTTGGGAGACGGCGATTACATTGATTACAGCGCAGGTCTGAGCTTTGAACAACCGTTGGGTAACCGCGGCCCTGAGGCGCTGGCCAGCCAACGGCGCCTAGAACGCGAGCAAGCCTCTTTGGCTTACCGGCGTGAAGCACAAACCGTGGTGCTGGAAGTTAAAAATGCTCTGCGGGCAGTGTTGACCAACTACCAGCTGGTGGGTGCGACGCGAGCCGCTCGCTGGGCGGCGGCAGACAGTTTGCGAGCAAT
>JAZGFZ010000336.1:0-2504 GCA_036480015.1 Algisphaera sp.
AACACGAATTACGAGCGTATGATGTGGCCATTGCGGTTCCTGTCTTATTAACGAGCGCGGAAACAAAGCCTGCTCAAGTGACTGTACGGAAGGAGCCGTGAAGACCGACGGGTGTCCCAACTTCGTGACGAATACGGCCTAGATCGTATTCCGGGCTCAAACGGACGCCCCGCCGGACGGTCCCCACTCTGATGCATTCGGAGTGGGGTTTTTTCTTCACGGCCCGCCGCCACGGCAGGCCACGGTAATAGACTAATAAGTCGCCAAGGAAGGCAGAGACTGTAAGGACTGTCGGGACTGTTGAGCTAAAGAGACGCTTTCTGAGGGGCGATTCTCAACCGCCTTGACTTGATTTCCGCACGCATGCCAAGGCGAAAAATGACGTTTTTAATTTTCTTTTTTGCCTTCCTTGGCTCCCTCACTCGCCCCCTTGGCGGTTAAATTTTCTTCGCGTTGCCAAGTGGGGAGTATGAACGGGGCATTGTTTTTTTGATCGCCTTTTCACTTGGCCCCCATACCCTAAAACCACGCCCCCGCCGCTTGCGTCTTGCTAACGGCTAATCCCTAATTGCTAACTGCTATTCCCCCCCCCACCCCTACACACACCATGAAACACCTCATCACCGGCGGCGGCGGCTTCATCGGCTCCAACCTTGTGCGTGCCCTGCAAGAACACGATCCCGATGCGCAGCTTCTTGTTGTCGATGACTTTCGCAGCGGCACCTTCGCCAATCTCAGTCGCGAAAACCTCAACGGTGTTGAAAGTTGGTCTTACCGAGGTGATGTTGTCGCCGGCAGCCTGCACGAAATCGATCTCGATGCTTTGCTTGACGACTTCGCCCCCGACACCGTCTTTCACCTCGCCTCCATCACCGACACCACCGTCACCGACCAAGCCGTCATGCTCCGCGACAACGTTGAGCCTTTTCGCAATTTGCTGCGATGGGCCACCGATCAACCTCAATCACGCAAACTCGTTTGGGCCAGCAGTGCTGCAACCTACGGCACCACTGCCAATGGCGCTACGCCCGCTCAGCGGCCCTTCAAACTTCAAGATGCTGGCCACCCCGCCAATGTTTACGGGTTTAGCAAATGGGTCATGGAAAACCTCCACTGCCAAGCACAGCATGCCAATCCCAGTGCCCACCTTGTGGGCCTGCGCTACTTCAATGTTTTTGGTCCTGGCGAAGAACACAAAGCCCACATGGCTTCGATGATTTACCAGTTGGCTCAAAAAATGATCCAAGGTCAAGCCCCCCGTCTCTTCTCCCCCGGCGACCAAGCCCGCGATCACATTCACGTGAGCGATGTTGTGGGCTGCACACGCGCCGCAGCACAATCCATCGCACAGTCAGGCATCTACAACGTTGGCACCGGCGTGGCCACCACCTTCAACGCCATCGTCGACACCCTCAACGCCGCCCTCAACACCACCCAACCCACCGACTACTTCAACAACCCTCACGCTTTTTATCAAAACTACACCTGCGCCGACCTTGCCCAAACCACAGCTTGTTTAGGCTGGACACCCCAGCTCCCCACCCTTCAAGCCATCCACGACTACGCCGTGGAGCTTAAAGGCCAGCATGTATAAAAGTGAGAGCAGTTGGGGGTTAGCAAATAGCAATTAGCGGTTAGCAAGATGCAGATGGGGATTTGGCGAGCAGGGGCGGCACTCCCGCCTTCGCGTTCCAATCTGGGTTTCCCTCCTTGGCCAAACAAATCCAAGGGCTATACTTAACACTGAGTGATCCCACTGCCGATGAGGCCATGGGTTTAAACACGGTCTCGCTCACGGCCGGTAAAAAGTGAGCCGCTTCACGGACGGGCCGTGGTGCGAGGTCGAATTGTCAGGCAATATGCGCCGGAGCCTTAGAGAACCTCAAGGGAGCAGGTTGGGACACGACAGCCAAGCCGTCTACGAGCGGAAGGTTCGGATGATCCCGCGACGCGCCCACTTCAAATTGAGGTTCCGAGCCCATCCGCCTGCGACCCCGCACCACGTCTCTTTTTTGATTGCTGTTCACACGCGTCGCCATGCGGTCATTCTCAGACGCTCAATCCATGAAGAGGGCCAGTTGCTCTAAACTGGGCCCCATGCCCCATTCTGATCTTCTCCAGCAATTGCTCGAAAGCTATGCCGCCGACGACCGCACCACCCACATAGGTGCGGTGTTTTTGCCCAGTCGCGCCCGTTGCATTGAATGGGTTGAGCTGCTTCGAAAAGCCACGTTTCCCGGTTTTTTTGAACCCACACGCCTTACCCAAGACAACATTCAAAAACGCACAGTCAAACTTTTGGCCGACATCGATGTCATTGCCTACGAGCAAATTCGCCAAACTGAACGTTATCTTTTGACTCAACGTGGCGAAGCCAACGCCGGCGACCACTGCCCCCAGTGCGATGTGGTTGCCCGTGAAAAAACCGATGCCTTCATGCGGGAAATGCCCGAAGTGCGCCGCAAACTTGCATTGGATGTTCAAGCCGCCTTTGATGGCGACCC
>JAZGFZ010000337.1:0-4094 GCA_036480015.1 Algisphaera sp.
CGACCCGATCAACACGCCTATTTAGATCAACCCCGATCACCGCCCCACCCGCGCCAAGCAGCCGATAAGAACGCCATACCCCAGCAACCCGCAATCAATGACTCTAAAAAAAGCCCGCGACCCAAGGGCCGCGGGCTTTTGCATGAGGCATTACAACCGCCGCAAAAGCGGCGAGTCACACCGTCATTAGTCTTTCACTTCATACTCAGCATCAATGACATCCTCGTCATCACTGGATGATGACGAGGCACTTGCGGCTTCAGCATCGCCTTCTTCAGGAGCGCCTTCGGCACCTCCTGCGGCTTCATACACGGCCTTGCCAAGCTCCATACTTTCAGTGTTCAACGTCTCCAACGCTTTCTTAATAGCGTCCACGTCATCACCCTGAACTTTTTCTTCAACCTCAGCCAAGGCAGCTTCCACTTTGCCTTTGGCTTCGTCGCTAAGCTTGTCGCCATGCTCTTCCATTTGCGTTTTGGTTTGATGCACAATCACTTCAGATTGATTTTTCAAATCCACCAACTCGCGACGCTTCTTGTCATCCGAGGCATTGGCCTGGGCATCGGCCTTCATTTGCTCGATTTCTTCGTCGCTCAAACCAGAGCTGCCTTTGATCTCGATATTCTGAGTTTTGCCTGTGCCCTTGTCGGTGGCGGCCACACTCAAAATGCCGTTGGCATCAATGGCAAACTCCACTTCAATCTGCGGCAACCCACGCGGAGCGGGGGGAATATCGGCCAAGTTAAAGCGGCCCAGCGTGCGGTTGTCCGCAGCGAATTCGCGTTCACCTTGCAACACATGAATGGTCACTTCGGTTTGATTGTCGGCCGCGGTGGAAAACACTTCTTTTTTACTGGTGGGAATGGTCGTGTTTTTCTCAATGAGCTTGGTCATCACCGCGCCCATGGTTTCAATACCCAGGCTCAGAGGCGTCACATCAAGAAGCAACACGTCTTTCACGTCACCCTGCAACACGCCGCCTTGAATGGCAGCACCCACGGCCACCACTTCGTCGGGATTGATGCTGCGATTGGGTTCTTTACCGAAAATTTCTTTGGCAATTTCTTGCACTTTGGGAATACGCGACGACCCACCCACCAACACGATTTCATCAATGTCGCCGGGGTCAAGGCCTGCATCACGCAAAGCTGTTTCGCAGGGGTTTTTAAGTCGCTTAAACAGATCTTCGCAAAGCTGCTCAAACTTGGCCCGCGTGATCGAAAGCATCAGGTGCTTGGGGCCTTCGTTGGTGGCGGTGATAAACGGCAGATTCACCGTGGCTTCTTGCGAGTTACTGAGTTCCATCTTGGCTTTTTCAGCAGCCTCTTTCAATCGCTGCAAGGCCATGGCGTCTTTGCGCAAGTCAATGGAATCCGATTTTTGAAATTCATCGGCCAAGTGATTGATGAGCATGTGATCCCAGTCGTCACCGCCCAAGTGGCCATCACCGTTGGTGCTGAGCACTTCAAACACACCATCGCCCACATCTAAAATCGATACATCAAACGTGCCGCCACCCAAGTCAAAGACGGCAATTTTTTCATTGGTCTTTTTGTCTAATCCGTAAGCCAGCGCAGCCGCGGTGGGCTCGTTGATGATGCGCTCGACCGTGAGGCCAGCCACTTCACCTGCTTCTTTGGTGGCTTGGCGTTGACTGTCGTTGAAATAAGCCGGCACGGTAATCACCGCACGGGTGACTTCTTCGCCCAAGTAATCTTCGGCGGTCTTTTTGAGGTTTTGAAGAACCATCGCCGAAACTTCTTGCGGCGTGTAGTCTTGATCTTTCACTTTCACTTTTACAAGATCGTCGCCCGAGCCAACGATTTCGTAAGGCACCATTTCTTGTTCACTGCCCACTTCATGGCCGCGCCGGCCCATGAATCGCTTGATGCTGTACACCGTGCCAGTGGGGTTGGTGATCTGCTGCTGCCGAGCTGGCTGCCCCACCAAACGCTCGCCTTTGTCGGTAAAAGCGACAATCGAAGGCGTGGTGCGATTGCCCGAACTGTTAATGAGAACCTTGGCCGTTCCCGCTTCCATCACCGCGACGACGGAATTGGTGGTGCCCAGGTCGATTCCAATAATTTTCGACATGGTTTTTTCTTTCTTTAAGGGCTGGCCAGCAGGGGCAAAGCCCTTTTGGCGAAATAGTCTGACAAAAAACTTGACCACACCGTGGCAAGCAACAGGCAACGCAAACACCCCAAAGGCATCGGCGTCGCAGAATAACAGTGTGGCAAAGCCGGTGCCACGCGGCAACGCATGTTTTAGGCCCACCAAGGGACTTTCACACCCTCTTAATCTGCCAGCGTAGGCCCATTGGCCCAAGCACCTGCCAATCTGGCCGGGCCTCGCAAGCCGCTCAAAAACGCAATGCCCGACCTTTCTCGACCGTGTCTTTTCCCTTGTATAGCAAGGTGGATTTGACGCGGAGGCCAGAAACGTGCAGTATTCCGGGAAGAAAACCCGATTAATGGGTGCTCCGAACCCGACGCAGGCCGTTGTGCCCACCGCCGGAGGTTGACCAGATCCCACGTCACGGATGATCTCAGACCCGTTCATTGCGAGCGATCAACCTGCCCACGAATCAAACGTTTTACCCCTCCCCGTTCACCCCATTGCTGGAGAAGCACCATGGCCAAGAAGAAAACCACCAAGAAAAAAGCCGCCGCCACTAAGAAACCCATGACCAAGAGTGAAGTGCTCGCCGCCGTCGGCGAAGCCACTGACATGTCACGCCGCCAAGTGGCGGAAGTGATGGACGCCCTTGCGGTCGTCATGGCCAAAGACCTCAAGAAAACCGGCGTGTTCAACCTCGTCGGCCTTGCCAAAATGACCGTCGTCAAGAAAGCTGCTGTCAAAGGCGGCAAAATGGTTCGCAACCCGTTCACCGGTGACATGGTTAAGCAAAAGCCCAAGCCTGCCTCGAAGAACGTGAAGATTCGCGCCATGAAGGCGCTCAAAGACATGATCAACTAATCATGTTCGCTGCGGCCTGCCGCAGCGTTTTAAATCCGTGACAAACATTGAAACCCCCGGCCCTCTTTTTTGAAGTGCCGGGGGTTTCTCTTTAAAAACACAGACGCCCCGAGTCGCCCTATATACCCGTACATCGAAGGGGCTAAGGGACTGAGGGGCTCAATGGCTGAGTGAAAAGCAATTCGGAAGGAACCCTAAACCCAACACCCCACACCCCACACCCTAAAACCCAATTAAACTGCATCTCTAACCCCACGGAGCCGCCCCTTGCCTGACACCACCCAACACATCATCGATCGCCACGACACCCACATGTCCATCAACTATGGGCGTTATCCCGTGGCCATTGCCTCGGGCTCAGGCTGTCGCCTTACCGACACCGACGGCAAGTCTTACCTTGATTTGTTCGCAGGCTTTGGCGCTCCGGTGCTGGGCCACTGCCACCCCGAACTGGTTGCCGCCGTCACCGAGCAAGCGCAAACACTCTGGCATGTGGGCAATCTTTTTCACACCGACCCACAAACCCGCGCGGCCCAATGGATCGCCAAACTCGGATTCGATGGCCGATCGTTTTTCTGCCACAGCGGGGCCGATGCCAACGAAGCCGCGTTGAAGCTGGCGCGGCTTTACGGCAAAGCCAATCGGGGCAACGCGACTGGAGAATTTGGCCGGTACAAAGTGGTCTCTTGCACCCAAAGTTTTCATGGCCGCTCGTTTGCCACCATGGGCGCCACGGGCAATCCCAAAGTGCGCGAAGGTTTTGGCCCGCTGTTGCCGGGCTACACCAATGTGAACTACAACGATCTTGATGCCGTGCGATCAGCCATCGACGATGAGACCGTCGCCATCATGGCCGAGCCCATCCAAGGCGAAGGCGGCATCAACCTGCCCGACACCCACTACTTCGCAGGCCTGCGAGCCCTGTGCGACGAACACGATTTGCTTTTAATTTGCGATGAAGTGTGGACCGGCTGCGGCCGCACCGGCAAGGTGTTTGGCCATCAACACTGGAACATCACCCCCGACATCATGACCCTAGGCAAGGGCGTGGGCGGCGGCTTGGCGGTGGGGGTCATGTGCGCCACCGACCGCGTGGCCCAGTATTACAACGCACT
>JAZGFZ010000338.1:0-4882 GCA_036480015.1 Algisphaera sp.
CATCGATGGTTTGGTGCATGTCACCGACTTGGCCCACGCCCATGTCAACAAACCCAGCGACATCGTCAAAGCGGGCGACACCGTGACCGTCAAAGTGCTCAAAATTGATGAGCCCAATGAAAAATCACGTGGCAAGCACCGCATTGGTTTGGGAATGAAACAAATTTTGCCCGACCCTTGGGACCAAGTGCCCGGCAAATACAGCGTGGGCGAACAAATCAGCGCTCGGGTCACCCGCACCGCCAGCTTTGGCGCCTTTGTCGCCATCGAAGACGGCATCGAAGGCTTGCTGCCCATCAGCGAAATCGCATGGAAACGCATCAACCGCGTCGAAGACGTCATCAAAAAGGGTGATGTCATCACGGTTCAAATTTTGCGGCTCGAGCCCGACAAACAACGCATGAGCCTCAGCCTCAAGCAAGTCGCTGGCGACCCTTGGGCCACCAGCGAAGGCGAGATGGCCGCCGACTCCATGGTCAAAGGCAAGGTCACCTCGGTCACCGACTTTGGCGCCTTTGTCGAGCTCGAATCAGGCGTTGAAGGCCTTTGCCACATCTCAGAACTTTGCGACCGGCGTGTTGAATCGGTCAGCGACATTCTGAACATTGGCGACGAAAAAGAATTCCGCGTTAAAAGCTACGACAGCGAAAACAAAAAAATCAGCCTTTCGCTCAAACCCGCCGGCTCTGATGGCGGCAGCGGTGGTGGCGGACGTGGCCGAGGCGGTGGTGGTGGCGGTCGAGGCGGCCGCGAGCAAGCCATCGTCAAAGGCCCGATTCGTGCCCGTCCTCCCAAAGACAGCCTCAAGTCAGGCTTGGGCGACGTGGGCGGCATGGGCCTCGGCGGCCTGTCCCTCGACGGCCTCAAACCCTAAAACAAACACATTCGCTCTCATGAATGCCCTTTGACCACTTGCGAATGGCCCATTGCTAATTGCAACCTGCCCGAACCATCGCCATCATCGGCGCAGGCGCTGCAGGCCTGTTCGCGGCTATTTTTGCCGCACGCAACGCGCCGCCCGGCACGCGTGTGGTGGCTTTTGATGGGGCCAAAAAACTCGGCGCCAAAATTCTTGTTTCCGGTGGCGGTCGATGCAATGTCACCCACCATGTCATACGAGCCGACGACTATGCCGGCGGCTCGCGCAATGCCATTAAAAAAGTGCTGCGGTCTTTTACCGTTGATGACACCGTGGCTTTTTTCGCGGCATGCGGTGTCGAGCTCAAACACGAAGACACCGGCAAGCTCTTCCCCACCAGCGACCGCGCTCGCAGCATCCTTAACGCGCTTTTAACCGCGGCCTACGACGCCGGCGCCGAGTTACTCACCGAGCACCGCGTGAGTGGTATTTCCGTGGCACACGACAAAGCCACCTCCCCTGCGCCTCGCTTCCAAATCCAAACATCCCAAGGCCCCTTCACCGCCCACAACGTCATTCTGGCCACCGGCGGCTTGGCCCTTCCCGCCACGGGAAGCGATGGTTTTGGATATCAACTGGCCCGCCACCTAGGCCACACCGTCACCGACACTTGGCCCGCACTGGTTCCTCTGTTGCTTACCAAAAACCATTGGCTCACCACCCTTTCGGGCATTGCCCTAGACACCGAGCTCACCCTCAACGCAGCGCCTTCTGGCACCCAATCCGGAACAGGCAAAGTGCTGCATCGCCAAACGGGGGCCACGCTTTTTACGCATTTTGGCCTCTCGGGCCCCGCACCCATGGACATCAGTCGGCACTTCACCGCCCACCAAGCCGCACAACCCCACGGCGCCACACTCACCGCCAACCTCTTGCCCGGCCGCCAACCCCAAGCACTCGACACCGCACTTATTCAACACGCCGCCACCCACCCCCACCTCACCGTGCTGCAAGCTCTTGAAGTGCACCTTCCAACCCGCTTGGCCGCAGCACTCATCGAACACCAAGTCCACACCCAGCCCAACCGCCCCTTGGCCCATCTGCCCAAAGACGCCCGCCGCCGGTTGGTCACCGCCCTCACGGCCCTACCACTGCCTATCACCACCGATCGCGGTTATGCCCACGCCGAAGTCACCGCCGGCGGTGTTCCACTGACCGAAATACAGCTCGCCACCATGCACTCACGCCATTGCCCAGGCCTGCACCTTGCCGGTGAAATCCTCAACGTCGACGGCCGCATTGGTGGCTACAATTTTCAGTGGGCGTGGTGCACCGGACGACTGGCCGGCCTCGCCGCAGCAACCGACATCAACCCAGACTCAAGCGAGTGCACCGTCAAGCCTTAATCTTGGAGTTAAGTGCCTTAAGAAAACAGTTGGGCAAACGGCGCGGGCACCGCCCATGGCAGGCTGGATCCGCAAGCGAACTCAACGCGTTACCCTAAAATTTAGGCTTAACACTGCACTAAAAGTCACACGCCACCTCAAACCCGCGCCGCCGGGGCCATCAAAATTCAACACCCGTTACCATCAAGACTCATGCAGCGACGCCACATCCCCAACACGCTCACCATGCTTCGCTTGGTTCTCGCAGCATCCTTTTTTGGCGTGCTGCAGTTCTATCGCTACGGCCAAGTCAACCCCACATGGATTTTGCCCACCGCCATCGTCCTGTTTGTCTTCGCCGCCATCACCGACGCACTCGACGGCCACTTGGCCCGCAAATGGAACGTGGTGTCCAAATTCGGACGCATCATGGACCCTTTTTGCGATAAAATTCTCATTTTGGGCGCCATGGCCTACCTCAGCAGCCCACGTTTTCTTGACCCCACAGCCGTGGCCAACGGCCATATTCGCACCATGGTGTCGGGGCTTTACCCTTGGATGGTGGTGTTGGTCATCGCCCGCGAGCTGTTGGTCACTGGCATTCGTGGCGAAGTCGAAAAACTCGGCATCGAATTTGGCGCCAACTGGTTTGGCAAACTCAAAATGATTCTGCAATCAATCGTTATTCCAGCGGTGCTCATCATTGTCATGATCGACCCCAACCAACCTGGCCACGCATGGCTGGGCTGGATCCGTGATGTGCTGGTTTATCTCACCGTCATCGTCACCGTGTGGTCGGGGCTTCCCTACATCACCCAATCCATGAAAGCACTGCGTTAAATAAACGGTAACCGTTCACGCATTTTGAAACGCTATCAATCGAAGCGAAATTCGCGGCTTACGCCTTTGGATGAAGGGGCTGAGGGGTTGAGGGGCAAAGTGGAAAGCAGATAGGGGATAGCAAATAGCAGTTAGCAAGACACAAGCGGACGGGTGTGTCGCCTGGAAAATCGTAGCCGTTCACTCTTTTTTACCCGCCATGGCCGACGCCCCTTTGGTGGCCATTCCCGCGAAGGCGGGAACTCAGAGTAGTACGCGAAGGCGGGAATGACAGGAGCAGCAACCAAACGGGCTGCCTCTTGCTACTTGCTAACTGCTAATTCCCAATTGCTATCCCCTGCCTGCCTTTCTTGGCGTCTTGGCGTCTTGGCGCACAAAGCTTCTCCACGATGCCTCCTCACTCAAAACGGTGAACGGCTAAACCCAACCGCATCAACCCTCCCAACCCCTACAACCCCACCGCATCACAACACAACAACTTGGCAACTCATCGCCAAGGCCACCTCTCACTGGCTCCCATAACTCACACCGCAGCCTTTTTCACACAACACAGCTCACATTTCAAGCCTCGCTAGTCGATGCAACACCGTATCGGTTGTTGTCTTTTTATTGGTTCCGGCTTGGGAGTCTTCGCATGCGTCCTGAAACACTCTGTTCCATCCTGTGTGAAGCCAACTTGGCCAGCGACGATGATTCTTCCGCACGGCTCAAGCAAATGGATGCCTCAGGCCCCACCCTGCAACAAGCCGCCGCCATTTTGCAACGGCAAGAAGACGAACTGCTCGAATCCATCCTCGCCGTTCTTGCCCCCAGCTTGCAAGAAGCATCGCTTATCAACCTCGAGCACCAACCCGCCGCCTTGGAACAAGTCACCGCCCACGATGCATGGGACTACCTCATTCTTCCCATTGCATTCGACGCCGACGGCACCTTGCTCTGCGTCACCACCACCGACACCCTCTCCATCGCCGTTGCGTTTCTTCTCAACCACACCTCCCAACCCTTCCGCCTTCAACTCGCCGATGTTGGCCCACTCGAGCAGTACATCGCCGAGCGCTACCATTACGAAGGCGTGATGACCGACGCAGCGTGACACTCGGTGCAGCATCAAAGTTAAATAGTCGGGTAACGATCGCGTTGAGCCCGTTTGCGAATCCATCTCACTGCGGGCGGTTCTCGCCCCACAAAAATCACGCCAAATCCCTAATAAAAAAAGAGTTGCGACACGTCGCGGCACTTAATGGCGCGACCTGTCACAACTCTTCAAAAGTGACCCCTACGGGATTTGAACCCGTGTTACTAGGATGAAAACCTAGTGTCCTAGACCAGACTAGACGAAGGGGCCGTCTTGGCAGGGTCGGTATTCTAGCGATAAAAAGTCAGCAAGCAACCCGGGCATCTCAATAACCTTGGCACACAAGGCACCAAGGTGCCGTTTTGCCCCGCACAATCCGTATAAAGCGGTATTTCAGGAAACAAGCCGCCCTTTTTTCTCAAATGCATCGGCCCTCAGTCAAGGGAGCGATACGCTTACACAATGAGTGGTTCACAACCTTTTTTCACCCGGTTCGTTTAAACTTAGGGCTATAGTTCTTTGGCTTTGGCATTGATGTTGCCCCAAGGCACTGCCAGCCCCCATCGTGTCTTAAAGTGAGACGCCACTTCGATCAGGCTTGAAGGTCCCCCCAATTGCTCAAACTTTTTCTCATCGATACAAAGAAACCCGGGCGTCACAAAACGTTCCGTGTCGCCGACGACCAAATTGAGGTCTTGGGCCGTCATGCGCCGCGGCTTCAAC
>JAZGFZ010000339.1:0-3906 GCA_036480015.1 Algisphaera sp.
CCATGAGCACAAATGCGCAGGCGTGTTCGGTGGCCAAGGCGGCCAGCCGGTCCACGGCGTCGAGTCGTTTTTGACGTAACCCTGCCCCGGCATCGCCTTCTACAAAATGGAATGTTTTTCCCAAGTGCAGGTCGGCGGTGTGTAGGAAAGTCAGGGGCATGGAGACAGTTTAAGGCGTTGGCGAGCTGGGCTTATCCCAAGAGCATGGCCAAGTCGTCGAGGCTGAGTTTTTGCATGATGGAGGCGGGGTCGCCGAGGATGGCGTCGGCAAGATCGCGTTTGGTGGCTTGTAGGGCAAGGACTTTTTCTTCGACGGTGTCGCGGGTGATGAGGCGGTTGGCGAACACGGTGTTTTGTTGTCCAATGCGGTGGGCGCGGTCGATGGCTTGGGCTTCGACCGCGGGATTCCACCAAGGGTCGAGCAGGAAGACATATTCGGCGGCGGTGAGATTAAGTCCGGTGCCACCTGCTTTAAGGGAAATGAGCATGAGCGGGCACTCGGGGTCGTTTTGAAAACGATCGACAACATCTTGGCGTTTTCGGGTGCGACCGTCGAGATAGGCGTAGGGGATGTCTTTGGCGTCGAGGTGTAGCCGCACTTGGTCGAGCAGTTTGACGAACTGCGAAAAGACCAAGGCTTTGGAACCTTGCGCACGTAAAGTGTCGAGTCGTTCGAAAAGCAAATCGAGTTTGGCGCTGGGCAGTTTGGATTGCTTGGGATCGACCAACGCAGGGTGGCATGCCGCTTGTCGAAGCCGAAGAAGTGCTTCGAGCACTTGGATTTTGGATCGTTTGAGCCCCTTGGATTCAACCTGTTTCATGAGCGAGTTGCGATAATGCGCGGCCAGCCGTTTGTAGTACGCGGCTTGTTTGGGCTCCATGGTGCAATAAAGGGTTTCTTCGTTGCGGTCAGGAAGTTCAGGGGCCACCTGTTTTTTGGTGCGTCGCAAAATAAAAGGACGAACGGCGTGCGAAAGGATTTTGGCCGCGTTGAGGGGGTCGTGTTCATCGGTGGGGGGCGATGCATTGGGGGTGTCGTTGTCGGCCTCGTTGCTGCGGGTTTGAGATACGGGCGGGGTTTTGAGCAGGTGATTGGCGCCTGCCAGCATGCCTGGGTTAAGAAAGTTAAAAAGGCTGATGATGTCGCCCAAGTGGTTTTCTACGGGCGTGCCAGAGACGGCGAGTTTGTGTTTGGATTGAAGAAGTCGCGCCGCTTTGGCCCCTGCGGTTTTTTCATTTTTGATGGCCTGGGCTTCGTCGAGTACAACGCAATCGAAGGGGTGTTCGTGAAGCGTGGCAATGTCGCGGCGCAGGGTGCCGTAGGTGGTGAGAATTAAATCGTGGTGGGCAAAGTGCGCATAGCAGGCGGGGCCGCCGGGCTCAAAGCGCTGGGCGCCTGTGTGGTCGAGCACGGCAAGCCGGGGGGTGAATCGCGTGGCTTCGGCAATCCAGTTGTCGATGAGAGATTTGGGAACCACCACCAGTGAGGGGCGAATGCTGGGGGTGTTTTTACGCGATGCGCTGTCGCGGCGACGTTGAAGCCATGCAAGCACTTGAATGGTTTTGCCCAATCCCATGTCGTCGGCCAAGCAGCCGTTGAATCCAAGTTCGGCAAGGGCTTCGAGCCAACCCACGCCTTCTGCTTGGTAGTCGCGTAAGGTGCCGCCAAAACCACGCGGCGCTTTGGCAGGGCGTATGTCGCTTAGTTTGGCGAGTTTGCGGCGGGCGGTGGCCACCGTGCGGTCGAAGCGGGCTTCGGGCATGGCGCTAAGCAGTGCGTCGAGCAGGCCAATTTGATTGGCGTTGAGTCGGCGCCCGGTGTCGGTTGCTTCGCCCAATTGGGTGAGGTGGGCATAGCGCTTGAGCCACGCTTCAGGGATTAAGCCAACGCTTCCATCGCCTAGGGGGATGAAGGTTTCGCCACGTTGGATGACACCCAAAAGGTCGCCCAAGAGCGCTGCCTGGTCGTCGAAATCGGCTTGGCCTTCAAGGTCAAACCAATCAATGCCCGAAGACACGCGAATGTTGAGATCGCCTGAAGACACACGCAAGGGGCGGTTGTCAGCCTCGACACGCCAGTCTTCGTTGCGAAGCTCGCTGACCACGTGGGCAAGCTGATCGGGGGCGAGGGCAACGCGGTGGGGTGGGGTGCTATGTGGGTCGTCGAGGTCGGCAGGCGGGGCAGGCACACGCGAAAGGCCAAGTTCTGTAAGGCGCTGAGCCAAGGCGTCTTCGGCTTCGGGCTGGCGGAGGTAGACGGTGTGGGTGGTGGTGTCGAGTATGCCGCGTGTGGTGGCGGTGAGGGAAAGGGTTTCGTCGCCGTACGCCACATGAAGATCGGCTTCGAGTTGCGAGGTGTTGTCAGGGCGAATGAGCCGTAACACGCCTACGGGCGCAGCCTCGCGGGTGTTGGGTTGCAGGTGTTTGGGCAGTTGAAGCTGGGGCAGGCCATCGCGGCTGATGAGTCGTGCAATGAGGGCGGAAACATCGCTGGCAGGAAGGGTGAGTGGCTGGGATGGGGGGATTCGGGCGACCCAGTTGGCGACATTGGGGGCCACTGGAGCAATGTGAAGTGTTTGGGGCGGGTTGGCGTCGGCGCAGATGAGCGCATCACGCGTGAAGAAGACGCCGTGTTCGTTATGGATCGGGAAAACATCGTTTTTACGGACCACCGAGGTGTGAAGGGTGAATTCATCGTCGCCGGGGTTGCCGCGTAGTTCGAGTTGTACTTGCCAAGGTTCGGAGCTATCCCAAATGCAGAGGGGGTCGCGAGCGGGGTCGTCGCCAAAGGTGCAGCGGCCTGTGGCGCAGGCCGCTTCAAGTAGGGCTGCAGCGGTGTGGGGTGACAGATCCACAGGGTCGGTGTTGGACCGGCTGTAGTAGTAGTAGTCATTTTCGAATCGTTGGGCAGACCCTTGAAGAATTTCTAAAACCCGGCGATCGGCGGTGTCTAAACTTGGATGAATCGGAAAATCGCCAGCATTTTCATCGCGAAAGACATTGGAGGCTCGGCCTGAGCGGTTTGTTTTTTGACTCTTCAACTGCAAGGCCAATGATCGGCTGCCGCTGTCATGTATGACGCCAATCAAGCTGTAGTGCAAAATGCGGTCGGCCACACTTTGAACGGCAGGGCTCCAATGGTGGCTCGTGTCCACGGGAGAAGGGGCAAGCAGTGCGTCGAGGGAATCCAATGCGGAGGGTGGTTTTTTAGAGGTTGCTTGCTTGCTGGGGATGCTGTCGATGAAGGGGAGGTTGTTGGCCCGCAAGACGTTGCGTTGTTCGTTAAATCCCGCGAGGATGACGGTGGTGTCGTCAAAAAAAACAGCTTCGGTTTGAGATGTCCAGTTTGCGTGGGAGCTTTTTTGCAGGCGATTTAAGGTGCCGTCGGAATCTAATTCCAAAAGCAGGCAATAAGCGTGTTTGCAAAGAATGCCCTTGTCGCTCATGAGGCAAAAGCAGGCGGACCACATGATGCAGGAAGATGCTTCAAAGAAAAGCGATATGTCGTAGCCGCAGGAAGAGCCCTCGACAAGTCCGTTGTCGTCACAATCGAAAATTTCGTATTGGCCTTCTCGGAAATAGCCGAGCCCCTGGTTTCGGGCGGAAGAGCTGAATTCTTTTTCGAGAGAGCGAAAGGGATTGGTGGTGGTGGGCATGGTCCGTGAAAGGTTATCGTGGTGGGCGATGGTTTGTCGCCCGTGGATGTGTTTCGCGCAGAAAAACGGCCCGGAGGAGGAAGGCCGGGCCGTTTGACGGAGATGCAAGTGTTTTCACTGGTGATACGCCCCGCATAGAAGGGCGGTTCGCGCGGAAAGGTGTTTTTTAAAAAAAGTTTTCTCATGGCCTGCACGCCTTGCCCGTGCGGTAAGTTTGGCGAGCGTACGGAAAGTTTTTTTGGGGACTTTT
>JAZGFZ010000340.1:0-4382 GCA_036480015.1 Algisphaera sp.
ATGGCGCCACGGCCAGTGCAGGCGATACGGTGACGCTTCATTACACAGGCACGTTGATTGACGGCACGACGTTTGATTCTTCGCAGGGTGGTGAGCCGGTTGCTTTTCCGGTGACGGCGGTGATCCCTGGTTTTTCAGAGGGTCTTCAGTTGTTGCCTGTGGGCACCAAGGCCAAGCTTTATATTCCTGCGGAGTTGGCTTATGGCGACAGCCCTCAAGGCCCGGGTGGCCCGGGTAGCACGTTGATTTTTGACGTGGAAATGCTTGGCATTGAAGGTGCTGCGGCAGAGTTGTCGCTCGAAGAGCAAATGGAGCAAGCCAAATCGCAAATGGAAGAAGACATCAAGATGATTCGCGAGCAAACCGAATCGCGAATCAAGGCATTGCAATCAGAGCTTGACGGTGGGGCCAAGGCGGGTGCCTCGGCGGGCGATGGCAAGGACCTGATGTTTGATTGATGTTTGCCTGCGGGCAGGCTTGATTGAAGATGATTTTAAGACGCGGCCCTTTTGCGGGGCCGCGTTTTTTTGTAACCGTTTACGGTTTTAACAAGCGTATTTGCGTTGATGCGCAATGGGCAAGTTATCTCGGGCAAGAGATTTTACGCCAAGACGCAGAGACGCCAAGAAAGCCAGCAAGAACACTTTTGCTCTTTGGCATGCGTGCGATATTCAGTGCCAAGTGGAGAGGCTCTTTTTGAAGTGACACGTAAGACAATCGCGACGCCTTACAACCGTTTCTTCAAGCAAAGGCGTTTGGGTGAATCGGAGGCTGAGCGAAAAGACTAAGAAGCCGTCAGGTTTATTCCCTGCCTTTCTTGGCGTCTTGGCGTAAAGCTTCTTCGCGATACATCCTCGAACAAAAACCGTGAACTGTTACGTTTTTTTTGTGTGTGGGGGGGATAGCAATTAGCAATTAGGGATTAGCAGTTAGCAAGACGCAGGCGGTGGAGGAGTGGTTTGGGTTGCTCTTGGATTGTCTTTTTACTCAGCCCCTCAGCCCCTCAGCCCCTTCGATTCTCATTTATGAATTGTCATTTGTCATCTGGATCTTGCTAACTGCTATTTGCTAATTCCTATCTGCTAACAGCTATCTGCTATCTGTCTCCCCTTCAGTCCCTTTGCACTTGCCGCCAAGGCAGGTGTGTACATACGTGTTGAGTGATGGGACGGTGGTGATGTCGCCAAGTCCTAGTCGGTCGGCTTGCGAGAGTGCTTGGGGGGCGTTCCAGCCTAGATGGCGTGCGGCGGCGATGAGGACCATGGCGCTGGCGCGTTGGCCCAATTTGCAATGGATGACCACGGGGCCGTCTTCGCGGGCGGCGGCCAATAGGGTTTCAAAGGCGGTGGCCAGTTGGGCGGTGGCGGTTTTCATCGACACGGGCAGGTGGACGTAATCCATGCCCAACCGCTTGACCAAGTCGCCTTCGCTTTCAATTGAAAGGGGTTTGGCGTTTTCTTCTGTGTGGCGCAGGTTGACCACGGTGCGAATGCCTTGATGGGCCAGTTGGTTGAGGTCGGCGGCGGAGGGCTGGGGCATGACAAAAAGTCCGTCGGTGACTTCAATGCAATGCTCGGAATAGGGGGAGGGGGATGTGTTCACGGGGTGAATAGGGTATGGGGTTTAGGGTTCTTCTGAATGGTCTTTCACTTTGCCTCTCAGCCGCTTCGCTCCTAAAGGGGTAAACACGGGGAAAAACCATCGCAGGTGAAAAGGGTTTTCTTGGAGGGGTGTCTGAGCGGGGGGCGAGCAAGGTCCGAATAAGAGCGGAACAAGGGTCATTTTAAGGCGATCCTGCCGCGTGGGTTGGTTTATCGGAGGCCTTTTTGCGGCTCTATTGGGCCGTTGGAGTGTTTGGGGCGGAGATCACGATGAACACCTTTCGCAATTACCACTGTCCGCTTACCTGGAGCCTTTACCATGTCTCGCAAATCCAATGTCATGCTCGAACGTTTTTTTACCGCCTTGATCAGCGGCGACCGCGCTGCGGTTCGTGAGGTGTTTGATGAATTATTTGAGGCAGACGTGCCTGCTGAACGTATCGTGGATCACTTGGTGTGGCCTGCACTCGATCAAATTCAGCAGCGGGTGGGTTCTGATCAGCTGAGTCATTTGAGCCATCACTTTGCCACGCGTTTGATGCGAATGATGGCAGACCAACTTCAGTTGCGTTACACCCAGCAAGCCCGCCGCGATCAACGTGTGCTGGTGATTACAGGGTCGGACGATGCTGAAGAGCTGGCGGGGCAATTGGCTGCGGACTTGTTGGAAGCCGATGGCTACACCGTGCAGTATGCCGGGGGTGGCGTGGCCAATGACGAAGTGGTTGAGCAAATTGGCCGGGCTGACATCGATCGCTTGGTGGTGTTTGGTTCAACACCGAGCACGGTGCCTGCAACCCGCCAATTGATCGACCGGCTTCATGGCATGGGCGTATGCCCGAAGATGCAAATTGTGGTGGGCGGTGGGGTGTTTAACCGTGCTGAAGGTCTTGCAGAAGAAATTGGAGCCGACCTGTGGGCGTCGGATCCGATTTCTTTGGTGAAGGTGATGGCCGAAAACACGCAGCGTCGCATGAGCGACGACCAACGCACTGTGGGGCGTCGACGCTCTAAGGCAAGCAAGGCGGCGTAACGTTTTTTGACGTGAAAGCAGGGTGGTCGTGTTTGGGTTAACGCGACCACCACGGAATCAATAAAGTGTGCAAAAAGCCGCAGTGATGCGGTTTTTTGCTGCGCATCAAGGTGGCGAGTGGGCTGGGTGTTATCCCATTTTCATCAAGGCAAGCACGGTGGCGGTGGCCAGGGCGGTGCCGATGGCGAGGGTCCACATGAGGTAGGACCAAAGGCGTTGGCGATCGAAGTGAGCCAGGGCCATGGCGGTGGCTTGGGCTTCGGTGATGCGTGGGGTTCGGCGAAAGCTTTTGTGTCGAGACACGGGCTTGGCGGGTAGCGTGGGTGTTGAGAACGTCGGGGCTGCTGAGAGGGTGATGACATCGGAATCATCGGATTCGCCGGGTTCATCAATCATGGCGTCGACGACAACATCGACCAAGGCGTCGACCATGGCGTCGACGGCGATTGCGTCATCTGGCGTTGTCGTCGCAAGGGGGCGTGGGAGATCAAGCGTGGGGGAGTGGCTGAGGTTCACGGGATGCCCATCGGCTTAAAAAGGAGGGCCGAATAACCTTGTTGCCGCTTTTTTTGACGCGGTGTGTCGTGAAAGAGGGGTTGTGCTGGCCACGCCGCTTATGCAGGTGTGGGGGCTGGTTTATTCATTACCGTTCACGGTTTTTAAGGAAATGCCCACCGCCAAAAAGGCCTAAGTGAGAAGGGGTTAAGTGGGTAAGGGGCTGAGGGGCTAAGTGAAAGGCAGAAGGGGGATGGCAATTAGCAATAGCAATTAGCCGTTAGCAAGAGGCAGGCCTGCTTGGTTTCTGTTTTTTTGTCATTCCCGCCTGTGCGTACAAGACGCGATGGGCGGGTGAACGATTGCGTTTATTCAACCCCAAGACTCATTTCGAAGGCCAGTGGAAGGGTTTGGTTTTGTACGTCGTCATACAAAACCACTTCGATGTTCACGGTTTCAGGGCTGGCGTCAAGAATGAAATCCAGTTGGGCTGAGTTTGTCATGGTCATGGAGGAGTTGGGGCCGTCGGACAGTTCGGCGCCGTCGGGGCCGGTGATTTTCCATGAGGCGATGGTGTCGACCCAGGCGGGGTCGGTGGTGAGTACCAAAGATGATTTGCCTTCTTGCCAGTCGCTGGGCCCAAAGCTTTTGAGTGTTATGGATTGCTCGCCCAGTTGAATGTCGCCGGGGGTGAGGGCGATGTTTTTGGCGTTGACGGTTTGGGTGCCTGCCGACAACATGATGCTTAGCTCGCCTTGGTAGCTGATGTGTGTTGCGCCAGGGGCGGGGGCTTGTGGGGCGATGAGTTCAATGATCATGAGGTCGCCGTCGTCGTTGATGCGTGGGAAAGAGCCGAACGGTCCGCTGGTAAAAGAAAAGGCGTCGTCTTCTTTGGGGGTTTCGGCCAAGAGGTCTTTGCCGGTGGAGTCGGCCACGCTGCTGAGTGTGCTGTCGTCGTCGTTGAGTTTCACGATTTTTTGAGAGAACCCGCTGATGAGCAGGTGAACGCGTGTGCCTGGTTGAATGTTGCCGGGCCGAAAGGAAAAGTCGAGGGTTTCAACGGTGGGTGAGCCCACTTGAAGGGCGAGGGGTTGAACGGTGGCGTCTTGGGCTTCATTTTGAGCGGCAGCGTGTGGGGCGCAGGCGGTGAGTACGAGAAGGGCGGTGGCGAAGAGGGGGTGGATTTTCATGGTTTTAATGTAACCGGTGGAGCGTGAAGGGGCGGCTAAACCAAAAATATTTTGAGACTAAAA
>JAZGFZ010000341.1:0-2001 GCA_036480015.1 Algisphaera sp.
GTGTGGGATTGTTCGCTGCCAAAAAAGTCGCCCTCACTCATGTGGGCCACGTGGGTTTTGCTGGTGTTGGACCACGCGCCCATGCTGTGGGGGTTGGCTTTGGCGTAGGCCTTGACCGGGGCGGCCACGCGGCGGTCGGAGTTGCCTTCGCGTAGTACAGGATTAACCGCGCTGCCAAGCACCTTGGCGTATTGGGCGCGAATGGCTTTTTCGTCGTCGGTTTGAGGGTCGGCGGGAAAATCAGGCAAGTTGTAGCCGTGGCTTTGTAACTCGGTGATGGCAGCGATGAGCTGTGGAATCGACGCGCTTACATTGGGCAGCTTGATAATGTTGGCGTGGGATTGCTTGGCCAGCTCGCCCAGTTGGGCCAAGGCGTCAGGCTGGCGTTGGTTTTCTTTAAGCCGATCGGGAAACAAGGCAATGATGCGGCCTGCCAGCGAAATGTCCTTCACTTCGATGTTGATGCCTGCTGGCTGTGTGAAGGCTTGCACGATGGGAAGCAGCGACTGGGTGGCCAGTGCGGGGGCTTCGTCGGTTTTGGTGTAGACGATGGTGGCGGTGGAATCGGGCATGGCGTGGGCGGCTTTCAGGGCGTGGTCAGGCAGGATTTGTCGGGTTATGAATGAGAGGACAGATTATAAGGAACCCAACCCCATGGGGTATGGGTGAGATATGACATTTGAGTCTTTTTGCATTGACCTTGACCAAGCAACCCGATAGAGTCATTGCATGCGGACCCTAACCCTTACCCACGCGAACCGGCTAGGCCTTTTTGGCCTTATGCTTTTAATTCGCGCCGGACAGGGCTAGTCACCGCTCCTTGATGTTGAGCATACGACTTGCCCCGTTTGGCCTTTGCCCGACGGGGCTGTTTTTAATGCTTTTTGTCCCTGTTCTCCTTTTTCGTGTTCTTTCAAAATAAGAGCCTTGCCATGAACTCGCCTGTGACCAACGCCACGCCCATTCGTATTTTTGACACCACATTGCGTGATGGCGAACAATCGCCAGGGGCATCGCTTAACCATGCGGAAAAACTAGAAATTGCCCGGCAGTTGGAGCGACTTGGCGTGGATGTGATTGAAGCGGGTTTTCCGGTCACCAGTCAGGGCGACTTTGAAGCGGTGAAGGCGATTGCAGGCGAGTTGAGCACGCCCATTGTTTGTGGGTTGGCCCGCTGTGTGCCACGCGACATTGAGCGGGCGGGCGAGGCGGTAAAAGATTGCCAAACCACCGGGGGCGGACGCATTCATGTGTTTTGCGCCACCAGCAAAATTCATCGCGAGCACAAACTTAAAAAGGCGTTCGATCAAATTCGCGAATTGTCGGTCAACAGTGTGAAGTTGGCCCGGCAATATGTAGAGGATGTGGAGTTTTCACCTGAAGACGGTAGTCGCACCGAGCTGAACCATTTGGTGGACATCACCGGGGCGGTGATTGAAGCTGGCGCGACGACAATTAACATTCCTGACACGGTGGGCTACGCCACGCCCGAAGAATACGGGCATATTTTTTCGCACATGCGTGAGCAGCTTCCGGTGATTGATGAGAAAGGGATTTATCTGAGCAGTCATTGCCACAATGATTTGGGCTTGGCGGTGGCAAACAGTTTGTCGGCCATGCGTTCGGGGGCTCGGCAAATTGAGTGCACCATCAATGGCATTGGCGAGCGAGCGGGCAACGCAGCCCTGGAAGAACTGATTATGGCGATGCGAACACGGGCCGATTTTTATGCTGGCTATAGCACCAACATTAATATCAAACGCATTTACGCCACATCGCGCATGGTCTCTAATTTGACGGGTCTGAGTGTGCAGCGTAACAAAGCGGTGGTGGGGCAAAATGCGTTTGCCCATGAAAGCGGTGTGCATCAAGATGGCATGCTAAAAAACCGAAACACCTATGAAATTATGGACCCCGAATCGATTGGCGTGCCCAAAAGCAAACTGGTGCTGGGCAAATTGTCGGGCCGGGCCGCACTGGCCGACCGGTTGATTGAGCTGG
>JAZGFZ010000342.1:0-3462 GCA_036480015.1 Algisphaera sp.
GGTGGGCATTGGCGAGCATGAAGATGAAGTGGAAGAACTGATTCATGATGTCACGCAAGGCACGCGCATCGCAGGTGTCGCAGACGACGTGGCCGCCACCAACCGCGACCCCTTGCACGTGCCCGACCCCAATCGAAATCTACCCGAAGGTGCCCAGCTCGATCGCACGGTCACCGGGGTGGCCAAACCTGCTTTGGGAGAAAAGCTTCGACGCGGCGGGGTGTTGGTTGAACAATCGACCAATCCCTATTGGGGGCACACGGCCCCAGAACCCGCAGCCGATTCAACCGCTCGCATCGCCCAAGTGGCCCATCCCGCAGCCACCTACCCTGGGGTTCATGAATCCTGCGACATTTTGACCATTGGCCAGTATCTGCAGCCCACCAAAAACCACCTGCCCATTAGCCACTGGGTCACCCCGGCCCAATTTGTGGCCTATAAGCAACTGGCTGAGAAAATTGGTTTTCGGCACTGCGAGTCGGGGCCATTGGTGCGGTCGAGCTACCACGCTGACGAGCAGGTGGCTTCGGCGCTGAAGCAATAGCGGGGCTAAGTGCACCGTCAAGCCCTAAGGCTTGGGGGCAAGCGTCTTGGAAAAACGGTGCAGGCTCCGCCCGCGGCAGGCTGGGTTCGCAAGCGGGCTCACGCGTTGCCTTAATATTTAACCTTGACGCTCCGCCAGCCTTATTAAGAGCACTTTTGGCACGAAAATCTAACTTGGGCGATTGCAGCAATGCAAGGCTCACGCTATCATTCGCGATCCGTTAGACCCCGCTGTTGGGGTTCTAATCGCCCCCGGAAGCGGGCTCTCGCCCGTAATCCCCCAAACCCGGAACATTTAAATCCCATGGCCGATTTGACCCCAAAATTGTACGAAGGCATGTTTCTGCTCACCCAAGGCGCCGTGTCCGCCGGAGCAGACCAAGCGTTAGACATTGTGCGCGGCTTTTTGTCGCGTGTTGATGCTGAAATCGTCACCCTTTACCGCTGGGAAGAGCGAAAGCTTGCCTACCCCATCGCAAGCCAAAAGCGTGGTACGTTTTACCTCACGCTTTTCAACGCCGCGCCAACCGCCATTTCCGCCATTGAGCGTGAATGCAACCTCAGCGAAGATGTGCTTCGGGTGATGATGACCCGCGCCGACTACATGGGCGACACTGAAATCGACGACGCCAAGAAAGCTTCGGAAGGCCTGCCTGAAGAAGAAGCCCCAGACACCGATGCAACGCCCAGCACCGATGCGGCTTCCCCTGCCGAATCCACCGAAGAAAACGCAGAGTAATCAAAAGCCAACACGCGTTAAAAGTGCATGCGAAACGCACGCCAAAATCACGAAGAGCGATGGGCTTTAAAGTCTGCACTTGTGAATAAATTTCTTTAACCCTTGCATGGTTTTCGTGTGAAAACCGCCTTGCAAGTTACACCTCGTACCAAGGACATTCACCATGGCCAGTTTTAACCGCGTTATTTTGATGGGTAACATCACCCGTGATCCCGAAGTTCGTTTTCTTCCTAGCGGCATGGCCGTGGCCGACATTGGCCTTGCCGTCAACGATCGCTACCAAGACAAGCAAAGTGGCGAGTGGGTTGACCGACCCAACTTTGTTGACTGCACCGCCTTTGGGAAAAGTGCCGAATCCATCGGGAAGTTTTTCTCCAAAGGACGTCCCATTCTCATCGAAGGCAAACTGCGATTTGAACAATGGGATGACAAAGCCACCGGCGCCAAACGCAGCAAGCTGAAGGTCGTGATTGACCAATGGAACTTCTGCGACTCAAAAACCGGCGGTGAAGGCGGCGGCCAATCTCGCAGCTATGGCGGCGGAAGCCAACAAGCCAGCAGCGGTGGCGGAGGCGAATACCAACAGCAACCCGCAGCCGCACCCTCAAGCGGCGGCCCTGCCCACCAAGCCATCAACGAAGACGACATCCCTTTTTAAAGTCTTTGGCAATTTAAAAACCTCATGCCTCGCCTTAAACGGCGAGGCATGCCTTTAAGGGCCTGCTTGTTTTGGGCCCATTTTCGCTGGTGATCAAAGACCAAAAACTTTGGCGCCTAACTTTCATCGGGCTTTGGCCCGAAAGGACAGCTCTTATGAAGACCATTGAACTTCTCTTGCTAGACACCGTTGACAATCTTGGCATCGTGGGCGATGTCGTTCGCGTGAAGCCTGGCTTTGCACGCAACTACTTGCTGCCCTTTGGCATTGCCGAGCCGCCCACCGAAGAAAAAGTAAAAGCCCTTGCCGCCCGCCGGGCTGAAGTGGCCGCCGAGCTTAAGAAAATTGCAGCCGAACAAGCCGCCATGATCGAAAAGCTTGTCGACCACGAAATCACCCTCGAGCGTTCGGCCAACGACACGGGCGTTCTCTTTGGTGGCGTTAGTCAACACGAAATTGCCCAAGAACTTCGCGATGCTGGCTTTGCGATTGAAGATCGCTACGTTCGCATTGGCTCAAACATCAAACGTTTGGACAGCTACGACATTCCCATCGTCATCAATCGCGATCTCAAAACCGAAATTAAGCTTTGGGTGGTGAGTGACCAAGCTGCGGAAGAAGAAGTCAAGCCTGCCGAGAAGGGTGAAGGCGAAGAAGGCGAAAAGAAAGAGTTCGTGCCACGTTTCAACGTGCCCAAAGAAGCCAACATCGACTTCTAAGTCTAAGCTGGGTGCCAAGCCCTGCGACAAAACGAGAACAATCATGAAGCCCCGCCAGAAATGGCGGGGCTTTTTGCGTTAAGGGATTAAGCGGGGGTTGACGATATCTCGCTCGCGGGGTGAATGTGTTTGTTGTTTGGCATGGAGCTTGTTTTATGCACCGAATCATTGGATTGCTTGTCGTGGCGTTAACGCTGGTCTGGGCTCTTGGGACGGGCTCAGATTTGGCCCTTTTTTTGATCTTCCATCGTTGGTCTTGGTTTGTTTGTTGACGTTGGGGGTGTCGTTGATTGCAACGCCTCCCCTTGAGTGGGGCGGGGCTGTGCGAGCGGTGTTCGTGGGGGCTGGCGTAAGCACCCTGGCCCAGCGTCGCAGGCGCGTGGGGGGTGATGGCGTTGGCTTATCAGGCGGCGTGGGGCGCTGGATTGATTGGAACGTTGAGCTCGTTGATTGCGATGCTCGCGGATTTAAGTTCCCCTTCGTCTATTGGGTCGGCGATGGCCTGCGCCTTGTTGGCAACGCTGTACGGCGCGACATTGGCTGAGTTTGTTTTTGCACCTTGCCAGCAGGTGCTTTTAAATCAATTAAATGAAATCGAAGAAGGTGCTTCGTCGTTTCCCGCGAAAACAGCAGGGGCTTTTTTAAACCCATGGCGACCTGTCTTGGCGGTGCTTTTGATGGTGGCTCTGTTTTTTGTACTGCGGGTCAGTTTTTCAGGGGCTTAAATGCGAGCGAGCCATTGGGTAACCGTTCATCGTTTTAAAATTCCAAGGCAAACACGATGGCCCAAAGGCTCAAAGACA
>JAZGFZ010000343.1:0-12016 GCA_036480015.1 Algisphaera sp.
GCCTCTGCGCAGTGTGGCCACCACGGCGTCGATTTCAAGGTCGGTGATGTCGGGTTGGCTAAGGGGGATGTAGGACATGGCGAAAGGTCAATAAAAAACAGCAAGCTGTTAAGGTTTGGCGGTGCTACTGGTGCTGGGAGTTGGAGTAGGAATGGGATTGAAAAGGTCGGTGTTGTCGGTGCGTTTAAGGTAGGCCCAAGCGGCTTGAATTCGCAATTCGTCGTCCAATTGGGTTTGGCCACGCAGCACTTGCCCCAGTATGACGCGGTCGTTCTCATCAAGGGCGGTTCCACTGCGCAGTCGTAACAACAAGGCCAAGGCGCGGGTGTTGCCGGTGGTGAAGGGTGGCAGTTGAGATGCCGTTCGTGTGGCGGCGTCGGTGCGGCTGCGAATTAAACCCAAGAGCACCGCTTCGGTCCATGTGGTCGTGGCATAAGGGGCATTAGCGCGAGAAGGATGCAGCACCCGCGCGAGAAAGGTGTCGGCCTTGGGGTCGCATTTCAGTAATATTTCAACGGCATCAAGCACGGCTTGAAGGCGACGGGTGCGTCCTACCGCATGGCTGGTTTTGTAGTGGGCAATGAGTTGCCGAGCCACGGCCGTGGCGTGAAGGGGCGAGGTATTGGGGGCTTGGGCATAACGGGCCAACCACGCATGGGCCAAGGGGTGATGGGTGGCATGCAATTGAGCCAAAGCTTCAAGGAGTTGAGGATTGGCTTGGTTGTTATGCGAAGGCGTTGATTCTGATTCAAAGCGTGCAATCGCCCGGCACGCGTTGCCCACAGCCGACACAAACGGATCGGGATTGTCAGCCAAGGCGTTAAAGAAATCGGGCTTAGCGGCCGAGGCAAATTCCAATGCGGCCAAGGCCAAGCGGCTTTGATCTGAGCCATGGCCCTTCGTCAAGGCTTGGGCATAATGTTCACTCCAGCGTTGGTGGGCGTGCGCGTTACCAAAACGAGCGGCCACGTCCAAGGCCAAGTCTTCGAGTCGGGGCGGAAGATTGGACTCTGACGCAACGCTTAAAGCCCACGTGCCTGCGTGTTGAAGCCCGTGGGTGCGGGCGGTTTCTAAAAGGGTGGCCCGCACCGAATTGCGAGATGCGGCAGGGCTGTTGTTGAGATCTGCCAGTGCGCGGGTGCCACGCGCATCGGCCAATTGATGAAGCAAAAGTGCCGCCAAACCACGCTGTCCCGGCGCGTTGTCTGGGGCTTCACCTGGCGCAGTGGGCACCACCTCTTGCTCCAATGTTGCAATCATGGCGGTGTGTGCAGCTGAGCCGGGCTTGACGCGACCTGCGGCCACGCGACGGGTGGCCAGCAGTAACTTGACCTCGGGGCGTAAACCCGGCCAAGCCAGCAGTTGATCAAGGGTGGCATCGTTGAGTAAATCACCGTCAAGGGCCGCCCCCACCACTTCAGCCCGTTGATCATCACGCTCGAGGTCAACCAAATCTTCGGTGGTGAGCCCACGTGGCTTCGACAACTCGGCAGTGCCCAGCAGGCCATGCACCCGCAAGGCCGCGTGATCGTCTTCACGCAAACGAGCAAACAAGGGGCGTAAATCAGGGTCTTCAAGAAAACGAAGGGCCCGAAGAAGCCGGTGGTAACGCCCCTCGGGGCTCACGGTCATGGCGTCGTGTATCAAGGCCAAGGCCGCTTGGGTGTCGCCGGGATCGGCGGCAAGGCGGGAGGTCGTGAAAGCCTCGGGGTTGGCATGAGCGGAGGATGGGGCGGCGGCATGGGGGCTTGCCCAGAGCAAAGACGCCACCATTGCAACCATTGCAGCGATTGAAAAATGAACCTGATGCGAAAGGTGCCAAGGAAAGACAAAATTTAAAAACCGCCCGATCATCAATGAATTGTAGCCGGATCGTGGCCTAGGCCGCGTTTAAAAGCAGAGCCCCGGGCCTTGGGTTCGCATCTCAAATACAAAACGTATCCTGTGTGGCGTTGACCGATCGTGTCACCCCTGCGACGATACCACGCTTGTTGTGGCGATTCATACGCCGCTGTGCCTTCTTTTTTGTATTTTTCCAAGAACGTCGCCGATGGCTTTTGAACGTGACAACATCACCGCCTTGCATGCCTATGTGCCCGGCGAGCAGCCCACCGCAGTGCAAACTGCAGCAGGGCAGATCATCAAACTGAACACCAACGAAAACGCGTATCCCCCGTCACCCAGCGTGATGACTGCGATTGCCCAGGTCTCCGCCGAAGCATTGCGGCTTTATCCCTCCGCCGCGTCCGATGGATTTCGCGCCATAGCCGCAGCCCTTCACAAACTTGATGTCGCGCAGGTCATCGCCACCAATGGTGGTGACGAATTACTGCGTTTGTTGGTGACGGTTTATTGCCAACCGGCATGCGAGTCAGTGGGCGGTCTGCCCCAAGGCGGCGGCTTGGGCATGAGCGATCCCAGCTACAGTTTGTATGGCGTGCTTGCGGGCATCCACGACACCCCGGTGGTGACGGTTTCACGCGATGATGAACCTTGCGGCGGATTCGCATTGCCTCAAGATTACATGGCGCAATTGAATGCGGCAGGTTGCCAGCTGGCCTTTGTCGTGAATCCTCATGCCCCCTCGGGGCGGCTCGAAAGCCTTGACGCTTTGCGTGCCATGGCCGATGCCTTTAAAGGCGTGTTGGTGATCGACGAGGCCTATATCGATTTTGCCCCAGAAGATTATGAAAGCGGCATTGCCTTGATCGCCGAAGGCCGAGAGAACGTGGTGGTACTGCGCAGTTTAAGCAAGGGATATGCCCTGGCTGGTTTGCGGTTTGGCTATGGCCTCGCGTCGACCGCCCTTGTGGCGTCGCTCGACAAAGCCCGTGACAGTTACAACCTTGATGCATTGGCCCAAGCCGCGGCCACCGCCGCACTTCAAGATCAACCGTATGCCCGTGGGCGTTGGGCCCAAACGCGTGGCGAACGCGATCGTTTGATCATCGCTCTGAAAAAACGCGGGTTTGAAACACCCGTAAGTCACACCAATTTTGTTTTATCACGCGTGCCCACCCCAGGCCCCACGGCCGGCGATTACTACCGCGCTTTAAAAGAAGCCGGTATTCTCATTCGTTATTTCAACACCCCACGGCTGGCCGACCGATTGCGAATGACCGTGGGAACGGCAGACCAAAATGACGCGCTGCTCACAGCACTCGATCGCGTCTCCGGCTGTTAGCCGTGGTTATTCCGTAAGACGCAAGTCGATACCTCAAAAGCATTGAAGGGGCTGAGGGGCTAAGTGAAAAGGCAATTCAGAAATGGCCTAGTCCCAGTCCCCAACTCCCGGTCCCCAACTTCCATACCCCCAAGCCCCACACCCCACAATCAACATGCCCAGAACCGCCACAATCACACGCAACACAAGCGAAACGCAAATCAGCCTTTCGCTTGACCTTGACCACACCGGCGACCCGGCCAACATCAAAACCGGGGTGGGATTTTTTGACCACATGCTCACCCATGTGGCCAAACATGGGCGTGTTGCCCTGAAGGTGTCCTGCACTGGCGACACACATATCGACGATCACCACACCGTCGAAGACGTGGGCATTGCGTTGGGTGAAGCGCTTGCGCAAGCCTTGGGCGACAAACGCGGCATCGAGCGCTATGGCGACGCCGCTGTGCCCATGGACGAAACCCTTGCCCGTGTGGCGCTGGACCTTTCAGGCCGCCCAGCCTTTGTGTTTAAAGCCGACTGGGTGGGCTACGGCATTGAACCGCCCGCCATTGCAGGCGAAGCCATTGGCGTGTTTGACGTGCAATTGGTGAAAGAGTTTTTTAACGCCGTGGTCAACAATGCCAAAATGAATCTGCACATCGATGTGCCTTGGGGCGACAACAATCACCACATTGCCGAAGGTATTTTTAAAGCATTCGGCCGCGCCTTGCGATCGGCCATCGCCGTCACGCACGACGACGTGCCCAGCACCAAAGGCACGCTTTAATCGCACGATGCGGTGTTTGCCTAAGAGGCAGTCTTGAAATAACGTCCCCCTTTTGTTACCGATCACAATTTTCAAGAAGATTTTCACCGCCAAGGCAGCCAAGAATGCCAAGGAAGGCAAGAAGACAGATCAAGAACGCCTCTTTTTTATAGGCGTACTAAAAAACAGGCATAGGTGCCTGGGCCTGATCCTAAAAAAGTTCAATTCTTTGCCTTCCTTGGCGGCCTTGGCAACTTGGCGGTTCATTTCCTGTTTTGGCATTGCCCTTTTGGGGGAAATTATTTGGTTTCAAACCAATTGTTGCCCACGCTGGGATCCACTTTAAGGGGCACGCGAAGGGTCATGGCGTTTTGCATTTCTTCGATGAGTAGAGCGCTGACGGTGTCGGCGTGGGCTTCGGGGCATTCCAAAACCAATTCGTCGTGAATTTGCAAAAGTATTTTGGCCGGTACGTTGTCTCGCTCAATGCGACGGTGCAAATTGACCATGGCCAGTTTGATGAGGTCGGCGGCGCTGCCTTGCACCACGCTGTTGATGGCGAGTCGTTCACCCAAAGAACGCTGGTTGGGATTGCGGGCATGGACTTGCTCAATGGTGCGGCGGCGGCCCAAAAGGGTGGTGACGTAACCTTCTTTGAGAGCTTGATCCACGCAAGATTCCATAAAGGTGTCGATGCCGGGGTAGCCAGCCTTGTATTCCTCAATGAGATGGGTGGCGCCGGCCATGTCGAGGCCTTCGATGCGGCGTGATAGGCCAAAGGCGGTGACGCCGTAAATGATGCCAAAGTTAATGGTTTTGGCATGGTTGCGTTGGTCTTTGCTGACTTCTTTTAAAGGCATGTTGTAAACATGCGCGGCGACGGCGGTGTGAATGTCTTGGTCACGTTGGAAGGCGTCGATAAGTGCGGCGTCTTGAGAGAGGTGGGCAAGCACGCGTAGCTCGATTTGCGAATAGTCGGCGCTCACCAAAACATGGCCGGGTGCGGCGATAAAGGCGCGACGGATTTCACGCCCCGTGGGTGTGCGAATGGGGATGTTTTGTAAATTGGGATTGCTGCTGCTGAGACGACCGGTGGCCGCGCCGGTTTGATGAAAGCTGGCATGCACGCGGCCGTCACTTTCGCGAATGGCTTTAACCAGTGCAACGAGATAGGTGCCCACCAATTTGGTGAGCATGCGGTATTCGACGATGAGCTTGGGCAATGGCCGAGCGTGTTGGGGCACGTCAAGTAAATCGCCATCGGGCAAGGCGGCCAGTTTGTCTAGGGTTTCGGCATCGGTACTAAAACCAGTTTTGGTTTTGCGCTGGGTGGGAAAACCCAGTGTGGTGAATAACAATTCGCCAAGTTGTTTGGGGCTGTCGGGGTTGAAGTCGGTTTGGGCCGCTTCAAGGATTTGTTGGCGTAGCACATCGATTTTGGCTTGCAATCCCTCGCGTTGGCGCTCAAGTTCTTGCGGGTTGACGGTGATGCCGTGCGACTCCATGGTGGAAAGCACTTCAACCAAAGGCATTTCGACATCGGCGGCCAAACTGCTCATGCCCATTTGTTTAAGCCGTGGGGCGAATACAGCGTGTAGTTGCAAGGTGACGTCGGCATCTTCGGCGGCATAGCCGGTGATGAGAGACAAAGGGATTTGATCCATCGTTTTTTGAGGTGGATCCGCTTTGCGACGTGGTTTTTCACCAATGAGTGCGTTGATGGGCACGGTGGTGCGGCCCAATTCGGCAAGGGCAAGGTGATCCATTTTGAGGCCGGGGGCGCCGCACAAAAAGGCCGCCACCATGGTGTCAAAAGCCATGCCTGCGAGTGTGATGCCCGCGTGATGCAGCACCAGCCAGTCGTATTTGATGTTGTGCCCCACCTTGGGCAAGGCGGCATCTTCAAGCACAGGGCGTAAGCCTTCAAGAACTTGTTCGGGCGACAAGTGCGCGTCCGGGTCGGGCGAACGCATGGGCACGTAAACCGCTTCGCCGGTTTTCCAGGCCAAGCAAATGCCGCACAGCTCGGAGGTGGCGCCCAAGCCGATGGTTTCGGTGTCCACGGCGATAAGGGTTTGTTTTTTGAGGGTGGCGACAAGCTCTTTAAGCTGCGCCGTGGTGGTGATGGCGGTGTAATCGCCCACCAAACCTTCGAGAGGGTCGATCGCAGAAATGCTGTCGCTTTCGCCTTGATCGCCCTCTTGGTCGAACAGCCCGCCAGCGCCGGCTTCAGGGCGGTTGGTTTTTTTAGGCGTAACGGCAGCAGGGGTTGCAGCGGCAGGTTGAGTTAGTGCACGCAGGTCGGCGCGGTGTCGGTTGAAGCCAAGTCGCTCAAACAAAGCGTCGAGTTTTTCGGTGTCGAAGGCATCGGGGGTTACTGCGGCGTCTTCAAGTGTTAGGTCGATGTCGGAATCGGTTTTAAGCGTGACCAGCCGGCGGGTGAGCTCAATGGAGCCGTCGGCGGCAGCGGTTTCTAAGTTTTCTTTTTGCTTGCCTTTGAGCTCATTTAATCGCCCGGTGAGTTCTTGCACACTGCCAAATTTTTCAAGAAGCGTGCGGGCGGTTTTGGGGCCAATGCCTTTGACCCCGGGGATGTTGTCGGTGCTGTCACCAATAAGGGTTTGATAGTCAATCACTTGACTTGGCGTGATGCCGCGTTTTTCCATGAGCCCTGCGACGGTGAGTTCAACATTGGTGTGGGCGTCAAACAATGTCACGCGGTCGGTGAGGGTTTGTTCGAGGTCTTTGTCTTTGGCAACCAAGCGTATATGGAGGTTGGGGTGACGCTCGGCGAGTTTGAGGGCCAAGGTGGCCATCAGGTCGTCGGCTTCGTCGCCGGGTTTTTCGAGAACGGGTATGCCAAGCATGCGCGCGGTGTCGAGCATGGTGGGAATTTGCGGAATGAAATCTTCGGGCGGGGCACTTCGGGTGCCTTTGTACTCGGGGTAAAATTCATGACGAAAGGTGTCGCCCTTGGAGTCGATGGTCATGGCGACATACTGGGGCTTGTACTGGGCAAAAAGTTTGAGCAGCAGCCCCGTGAAGGCGAAGGTGGCATTGGTGGGTTCGCCGGTGACGGGGCTGGTCATGCCCCCACGAATGGCGTGATAGGCCCGGAACATCTGGGCATGGCCATCGATGAGGTAGAGAATGGGCGCGTCGGTTGGGAGAGCGTCGGTGGAGGGCGGGGCGGTAGACATGGGCAAGAGTGTAGAAGACCGGGGCAATTAAGCGGGAGACGCAGGGGGTTTCCCTTGAAATAGGTGTCGCATTTTGTATGACGACGCTGCGGGAGCCCCGTCACAGGATGAAGGCATTGAGAATGCATTGACCTGCTTGCCGCGACGCATGCGACCGACTGCGGTTTTAAACAATCGCGTAGGCGTGTAAGCGTCTGCTGCGATAGAATCTAAGGCCGCTCTCACCCATTGGGATCGGCCTTGTTTTTTCCTTTACGAGAACCCTCATGTCCTATCTGCCCCGTTTATCCCGTCGTTTGCTTATCGTCACATCGGTTGCGTTTGTTCTTTTTGCAGCCTTGCGCTTCGCCACGCCGCAAGCCGTGGCCGCCGCTGAGGGGGAAGGCGAATTGGCGCCACCTACGGCCGCCGACGCGGCCGCAGTGCAAGACAAAGCCATGACGGCTGTTTTTAAAACCAGCAAAGGCACCATTGTGTTGGAACTCAACACCGCCGATGCGCCGATGACCGTGGCCAACTTTAAAAACCTTGCCGACGCAGGGTTTTACAACGGCATCACCTTTCACCGTGTGATTGCCGATTTTATGATTCAAGGTGGCTGCCCACTGGGCACTGGCACCGGCGACGCAGGCTACAAGTGGGATGACGAAGCAAGCGCGCTTCAACTCAAGCACGATCGCCCAGGCGTTTTTTCAATGGCCAACGCCGGGCCCAACACCAACGGCAGCCAGTTTTTCATCACCCACACGCCCACCCCGCACCTCAACGGCATGCACGCCGTGTTCGGCCATGTGATTGAAGGCATGGACGTGGTCAATGCAATCGAAAAAGGCGACACCATGGACACTGTGAGCGTGGTGGTGGGCGAGTAAGCGATTCGTGTTGAATGCGACTAAGCCGCTGGGGCAAGAAGCTGGGTTAAAAGCCGAGTTGAAAGCGGAATGAAAAAAAGGCGCCCTCGCATAATGCGAGGGCGCCTTTTTTTTTGTGTTATGCGGGATGAGAGCGAAAGTTTAAACTCTTGCCATGCTTCCAACCTTTTTTGACACGACGTTTGCCGTATTGGCTTCTGGCGACGATCACAGCGCCACATTGATGTGGGGCATTGTGGCGGTGGTGGGGCTGGGTGTTTCGGCCCAATGGTTGGCGTGGCGTTTGAAACTGCCGGCCATTTTAATGCTGCTACTCGCAGGCTTTGGGGCCGGGCCCATGAGCGGGTTGTTTTTAGAGCATGGGCCATGGCTGTCACCCGATCGATTGCTGGGTGATCTTTTGTTTCCGGTGGTGTCGCTGTCGGTGGCGATTGTTTTGTTTGAGGGCGGGCTGACACTTAAAAGTTTGGAATGGAAAACGGTGGGGCGCGCGGTGATTCAATTGTGTTCGATCGGCGTGTTAATCACGTGGTGCGTGTGTGGGGTGGCAGCGCACTATGTGTTGGGGTTGGACTGGGGGATCGCGCTGTTGCTGGGAGCGATGCTCACCGTCACCGGTCCCACGGTGGTGGGACCCCTGCTTCGGCAAGTGAAACCCGTGGGCAGCACGGCCACCACGCTCAAGTGGGAAGGTATTTTGATTGACCCGGTGGGGGCATTGCTGGCGGTCTTGGTGTTTGAGGGTTTGATGGTGTCGGTGGGGCATGGTTCAGAGAGCTTGCCCACACGCGAAATTGCATTGGAAACAACGCGTGCAATGGGCGGGGCTTTGGCGGCGGGTATTTTGTGCGGCATGATGGCCGCGGGGCTGTTGGTGCTTTTGATGAAGCGGTATTGGTTGCCGGATTATTTGCAAAACCCCGTGACGCTGGCGTTGGTGGGGGTGGCCTTTGCCGCAAGCAATTATTTTCAAGAAGAGTCGGGTTTGCTTGCCGTCACCGTCATGGGCGTGGCGATGGCCAATCAGCGGATGACGCCTGTGCGTCACATTATTGACTTCAAAGAAAACCTCACGGTGCTGTTGATTGCATCGCTGTTTATTTTGCTTTCGTCTCGGGTGGACATTGAAGTGATCAAACAAATCGGCTGGCCCCACTTGGCGTTTTTACTCATTGTCATGTTTGTGGCGCGGCCGGTGTCGGTGATGATTTCAACGATTGGCTGCGGGCTCAAGTTTAAACAGCGACTGCTTATTTCACTCATTGCCCCACGTGGCATTGTGGCTGCGGCGATTGCCTCGGTGTTTGCGTTGCGACTTACAGACGCGGGCTACGCCGGGGCCGACCAACTGGTGCCGGCCGTGTTTTTGGTCATTGTGGGAACCATTGCCTTTGCCGGTTTACTGGCCAAGCCCATTGCCCGGGCATTGGGGCAAACCGCAGGCGACGCCGATGGCGTGTTGTTTGTGGGGGCGCATGCGTGGGCACGTGAAATTGCAGGTGTGCTGCACCGCGAGGGCTTTGCCGTGCATTTGATTGACACCAATCGCGACAACGTGCAAGCCGCTCGCATGGCGGGCATGCCTGCGACCAACGGCTCGCTTTTGAGCGAGCATGTGGAAGGGCGACTGGAACTTGCAGGTTTAACCAAGCTCATTGCGCTAACGGCCAATGACGAAGCCAACGCCTTGGCGGCGGTGCACATGATTGAATCGTTTGGTCGCAAAGAGGTGTACCAAGTGGCTCCGCATGGGCACGATCAACGCATGGCCAAAGATCAAATGCAAGACGACGTGCATCCGCTGACGGGTCGGTTTTTTGTGGACAATCAATTGACCTATGGCCGCATTGCCGAATTGTTTGCCGCTGGGGCTGAACTTAAAGCCACCAAGTTGACCGAGGCTTTTGATTGGAACGCTTACATCAAACGGCAAGGGGATCGGGCCACTCCGCTCTTTTTGCTTTTGCCAGGCCATCGGTTGCAGGTGTTAACCGCCGCCGAAACGCCTCAGCCTGCGGCGGGTCAAACCGTGGTGGCGTTGGTGCGGCCCGAGGCCTCCGATGGCGTGACGGCGGAGCTTCCTGCGGCAGCTTCGCTGGAGGCTGCCACGGGCCAACGTGTCCCACACCCCAAGGCTGATCCCGTGAAACCACTGGATCCAGCACGATTGCCGGGATCTGGGGCTGCAAAACGAGACAACGAAGACAAAAAATGATTTTACGGAGCAAATACCCCTCGCCCGAATCTCTCTTGGGTTGCAGAACGGCAGGGTGATGATCCGATGTTGAAAAGAGTGCTTGCGTGATGCATGCTTTAAGTGCTTTCGCCTCATTTTCTGCCATTTCTCGCCATTTCAACCCCTTGTTTTCACCACGGAGCCGAACATGACTGAACACACCGCACAGGTTCTCGATGAATTGGGCTTTCGCTACGACCCTGAAAATCTGTATCACCAAGTCACCAGCCAAGTGTTGCAGGCGGCCGAAGGGCTCAAATTGGATCATTATCTTCAGCTGATTGTGGCCCAGCCCAAGGTTGAGATCATGGTGCATTTTCCCGTGCGTATGGACGATGGCCACTACCGGTTGTTCAAGGGATACCGGGTGCAACACAACAACATTTTGGGTCCGTACAAGGGCGGGGTGCGGTTTCACCCCGAGGTGAGCCTCGATCATGTTAAAACGCTGTCATTGCTCATGACCATGAAGTGTGCCCTGGCAGGGCTTCCGCTGGGCGGGGGCAAAGGAGGCGTTCAGGTGGACCCGCGAAGTTTGTCAAAAGACGAACTGATGCGGATGACACGCCGATTCACCGTGGCGCTGGGCGACAACATTGGCCCGGATTACGACATTCCCGCCCCCGACGTGGGCACCGATGCGCAGGTGATGGCTTGGATGGCCGACACCTACATGAACATGACCCAAGTGGCCCACCGGGGCAGCAGTTCGGCCGTGGTCACCGGCAAGCCGGTGGTGTTTGGCGGAAGCGAAGGCCGCGAAAAGGCCACCGGCCAAGGGTTGGTGTTTGTGCTTGAAGACCTGTTGCCAGAAATGGGCTTGCCGCTTAACCAGTTGACTTACAGTGTGATTGGTTTTGGCAACGTGGGGTCGTGGACGGCCCGCCTTCTTGCGAAGCATGGCGCCACGCTGACCGCGGTGACAGACCACCGTGGGGCCATCATTAACGACCAAGGCATTGACGCAGAAGCGTTGTCGGTTTACGTCAAACAAAACGGATCGATCGAAGGGTTTTCAGATGCAAAACCTGTTGACGCCGACACTTTTTATGCACACCCCGTGGACGTGATGGTGCCAGCCGCTTTGGAGCAAATGATTGGCCCTCAGCAAGCGGGCATGATCAACGCCAAGGTGATAGCCGAGGGGGCCAATGCACCCACCACCCCCGCAGGTGACCGCGTGTTGTCAGAGCGCGGCATCAAGGTGCTTCCAGCCATTTTGTGCAACTGCGGCGGCGTGACGGTGAGCTACTTTGAATGGATGCAAAACCGCCAAAGCACCCACTGGGAAGAGAAAAAAGTGGATGATTTGTTGCGCCAGCACATGCGTAGCGCCACCGCCAAAGTGCTGGCCCACGCCGACGCATGCAAAGGTGACTTGCGAGCTGCGTCGTACACGGCCGCCCTTAAACAACTGGCAGAGGTGTATGCCGTACGCGGAATTTTCCCTTAAATCTCCTTCAAGCAACCCAAATTAACAAAAAGGGGTCAGGAACCTTTTTGTTAATTTGGGTTGCTTGCGAACCGGCAATCGTTCGCAGGTTTCAGGAGGATGCCTGTGGGTAATGTGAAGGAAATTTAACTGCCAAGGGGGCGAGTGGGGGAGCCAAGGAAGGCGAAAAAGGAAATCAAAACGTCCTTTTTGCCTTGGCTTGCGTGCAAAAAACAAGCCAAGGCAATTGAGGAACGCCCTTCAGAAAGCGTCTCTTTAACCCTACAGCCCCCTACAGCCCCCTACAGCCCCCTACAGCCCCCTACAGCCCCCTACAGCCCCCT
>JAZGFZ010000344.1:0-3746 GCA_036480015.1 Algisphaera sp.
TCTTGGCGTCTTGGCGTCTTGGCGTCTTGGCGTCTTGGCGTCTTGGCGTAAAGCTTCTTCGCGATACATCCTCGAACAAAAACGCGTGAACGGTTACCCGCCAACGTCCCCTTGGTCTTTGCGCCTTCACGCGAGAAACGGCCCAAAACCCCGTGAACATCTGCATATCCGTTACATTAATCCGCATGACACAACTCTCCCGTGATGCCGAGAAATTTTCGATGATTCAGCAAATCGGGGGAATTCGCACCGCCCGGTACGACTGGCCAGACGCCGGCGGCTCACCGGGATGTCGCGTGGCGATTTTTGAAACCGGCACCCCACTGCGCTTTGTGCTGAATCTCGATCGAGGCGGTGACATCGTAGAAGCAAGCTACGGCGGGACGTCACTGGCATGGCTCTCGCCCAACGGCTACGCCCCACCGACGCATGCCTCTTCACAAAAACAGCGCTGGCTTCACGGATGGAACGGCGGATTGCTCTCCACCTGCGGGCCCGACCTACTCGGCGCAGAGAAGGATGACGACGACAACATCGTCGATTTGCATGGCATGTTTCATCATCAGCCCGCCGCGATCCAAGCCATCCACCAACCCGACCCGCGCAACGGCGTGTTGGACATGAGCATCGAGCTGGTCGTGCGAGCAACGCATATTTTCACACCGATCTATGAAATCAAACGCACGATTTCTGCGACTCTTGGCATCGCCGGGGTGCGGGTTCGTGACGAAGTGCGCAACATTTCAGCCGTGCAGGCCAACCACCATTGGCTGTATCACGTCAACTTCGGCTACCCCTTGGTGAATACCGGAACGCAATTGTTTTACACAGGCGATCACGGAGTGGCGTGGGGCGTAAGCGATGCGGCCAAAGCCGTTGCAGAACCAGCATGGAAAACCGTTCCCGAACCCCTGGCAGAACACAACGGCTGGGGTGAACGCGGGGTGATTGTGGTTCCGCCCGCAGATGACCAAGGGTGGGCAACGGCGGGGCTTCTGAACCCATCACTCGGATTGGGCGTTGCACTTCATTACGACACAGCCACCTTGCCACGCTTGGCGAATTGGCAGCATTACGGCCACGCAGGAACGTACGTCACCGCCCTTGAACCCTTCGTCGGCCAATTGCTTCCCTCCGAACTTGATGCAACCGCAATGCCTGCCGTTCTTGAACCCCAAGAAAGTCGGGCATACGCGATTGACTTAAACGTTCTCACCGATGAAAGCCAACACGCCGCATTAAAAAAACAAGATGGCCCAATTGCATTGGCGTAGCCCTCCGGGGGGTTGGCTCAACAGCTTATAAATGCCCAACAGCCATGCCCCCCCTTTGCGCCTTCGCGCCTTTGCGTGAGACACTGCCTTAGACTATTCAACGAAAAACCAACGAGCCAAACACGCGGGGGTGCCCGTGTTCAACATCCCAAGACAAACACGAAGTCGCGAAGGCTCAAAGGAACGAAGGAAGACATTAAAGCAAGAGAATTGCAAGCAATCAATCTGATTCCAACAATTCACGCAAGCCACTCAGGATTCCGATAGGACAGGCAGGAATGCCTGTCCTATCGGAATCTTTTTGCAGCCTGGCCCCGCAACCATCTTTCCCCCACCTGCCGTAATCTGGTTTCAATCTGCGTAATCTGCGGATAAAAAAACGCTCTTGGATTTGGGGAGAGCAAGGCTGCCACAAGCCCCGGTGAATTTCATGGCGACCTGACCCTATCCCGACTGACTCAAACGCATGCACTACTGATTAATGATGTCCTGCCCCCAGGCGATCCCTGCTGACCCCAGACGCTTTCCATTTTCGCCCCTGAGATTCTTAAGCTTTATTCCGCGAGATTCCCCCCTTGAACGCGCGGGGGAATGACTACCCCTTTTCTATCCTTTATCACAGGCCCCTCTAGCACAGGCCAAGGTTTATATGGGCCCCATGGTATGTCTTCCCATCGCGTGTCCACTACTTCTCCGTCTATTTGTTCTGGTATGTCTTGAAATACATCCCATCGCGAGTCCACTACTTTTTCTTCATCTGTTCGTTCGTTCGCAATAGCGTTTCCCCCGTCTGCCCCCCCCCATCTCCGTTCCGCCGTAGAAGCTGGCACAACCAGAAATACCCGAAATAAACAAACTTAATAAAAGCCACTTCATGCTACTCACGCCTCTATCGCGCAGGCCACCCAGCACCGTCACATAGGGCTTTCTTCCGGACTGGGCGGTGGCAAAATTCACGCCACTCATGGTACCGCCGGTGGTGGTGGCGGCAAGGTTTTTGTTGGCGTCGTAGCTGTTGGCACCGCCGCTGAACCTAGACCCAAAAGGGGCGGCGTCCTACTTTTTCAAGAACACCTCTATATCAAGGATGGGCACGACTTTTCAAAGCACAACGGATGAGATTTGACGATTTCTCCGACCGCATGGTTGCGCCCCCTCAAAAAACAGTGAAATCTTAATCTGATAGACTTGTCGATCCCCTGTGATCCGCCTTGTGGCGGGTCTCGACCCCCGCTTGGACTTCCACTAGGCGACGGGAGACAAACGCAAGGAAAGACTAGACTTATGAGTATTACCCCCCAGCAACGCCAAGCCGTCATTAAAGAATATCAACGCGACGAAAAAGACTCGGGCAGCCCCGAGGTTCAAGTTGCCATCTTGACCCACCGCATCAAGTCGCTCACCGAGCACCTTAAGGCCAACAAGCACGACTACGCGTCACAACGCGGCCTGCTTCAAATGGTGTCCACCCGCACCCGGCTGCTTCGCTACTTGGCCCGCATCAATCGCAGTGGCTACCTTGAGCTCATCAAGAAACTCGGCCTGCGTAAATAAATAAACCTTTATCTGCACGCCGCGACTGACCCGTCGCGGCGTGTTTTTGTAATCCCCCCGGCTATCTATAAGCCCCAATGATTACCTCGGTTTTATTGTCCCCGGCGTTGCCCCATCGCATTCGCAGGTCTTTCAAAATCGGAAAAGCGGACCGCTCAGGCGCCCGGCGCTTACGACGGATCCCAGCCTGATCGATCCGCTTTTTCCATTTCTGGCACTGCATCACGTTGACGGCCCCAAGAGAAGCCCCGCCGGGTTTTGTTCCCCATCCCCCCTTTGTTGCGCTATCGCGTGGCATTGTCAAGGAAAACACATCATGTCCACCCCCACCAAACACCGCGTCGAACTCGAAATCGGCGGACGCACCCTTTCTATTGAAACAGGCCAAATTGCCAAGCAAGCAGGCGGCGCCGTCATGGTGCAATACGGCGAAACTGTGGTGCTGGGCACGGCGGTTCGCAGTGATCCGCGTCCGGGGCTCGACTTCTTCCCGCTCACCGTGGATTACCGCGAAAAGCTTAGCGCTGCGGGCAAGTTCCCCGGCGGTTTCCGCAAGCGCGAAGGCGCTCCCAATCAAAAAGAAATTCTCACCATGCGAAACATCGACCGGCCCATCCGGCCGTTGTTTCCGGCCAACTACTTCGATGAAGTTCAAATTCAATGTTGGGTCATGGCTTACGACGGCCAAAACGAACCTGATGTACTGGCAGGCATTGCCGCCTCGGCCGCACTGGCCCTGAGCGACGCTCCTTTCCAAGGCCCTGTGGGCAACGTGCGTGTGGGCCGGGTTGAAGGCGAATACGTCATCATGCCCACCGCCGCCCAAGAAGCCTACAGCGACTTGGACATGCTGCTTTGCGGCCACGAAGACGGCCTGAACATGATTGAAGTGGGTGCCTACGAACTACCCGAAGACGA
>JAZGFZ010000345.1:0-3465 GCA_036480015.1 Algisphaera sp.
CGGCCAATGGAGTACCGAACATTAGCCATCGCCGCCAAATGCGCCACCGACACAGGACGATGCGTCGCGAACAGTTCGTCAATCGCCTCCCGATCTCGAATATCGATTTCAGAAAACGTCACCCTCGAATCGTTGCGAAACCCCGCAATATTCGATCGTTTTTGATGCACGTCGTAATAATCATTGAGGTTATCCACCGCAACCACGTGATAGCCTGCCTCAAGCAAACGCTCAGTCAAGTGCGATCCAATCAGCCCTGCGGCACCGGTTACAAGACAAGTCTGTTGATGGGTCATAGGTCACTCAAACAAAATGGAGGCGAAGAAACACGATTCTTTCCAGCACACAAAATAACAGCTTATTACGGACAATTTAAAATACCCTACCCCCCTAACGCCCTCCTGTCACGACGGAGAACCCAATCCTTCTACACATGGAGCGTGCCACAGTTCCACAACAAGCACCCCAGCCCAAACCAACACCGCCCAAGTATGGGCCTGCAGGGCCGTCGCCTGCCACAACAAATTCACTTGAAGGCTTTCTGGAAGGTAACCACGTCGCGTAAGTGCCACCAAAAATGATGGCGTGGGCGCAAGAAACAAAGATGCCGCCGCCAATACAAAAAACCTTCCGAAGCCAGCCCGCAAAGTTAATGCATGCGCCAACCAAATCACACCGAGCAACAGCAACGTTGCATCATATGATCGATGGTACCCCGTAATGAGAGTCAAGCAAGCCGCCAACGCCATCAACGCGCGATGCCCCTGAGCATCAAGAGGTTGAAGACCTCGAACCCACAACAAACGCAAAAGAACCATTAAAAAAAGCAACGCCGGCGTAGCAGTCGCTATCGCCACAATGTATTTTTCAAGCTCAGGCGGCAAAACCAACCCCATCACCGTCTCCAAATGCATCATTTCATGGAACTGCGGATTATCCGGGTGCGGTCGCCCAATACTACCACTCGTAAAACCCTGAACATTGTTCTGCCAAACCATCCACCATCCTGGTGTGGCCCACTGCAATCGCCCTGCCGCCAAGCCCATTCCTAAAATGCCTGTTATCACCGCCCATCCAAACGCCGCGCGATAACGCGTCAACAACACCGCCAGCCCAATATAAATCGTCAACTGCGGCTTTAACAATCCCGCCAATCCAAGCAAGAATCCCGCAATCACCACTGCTGGAGTATTCCAAAACAGCCGCAGCTCTTCACCTTTCGCCTCATCACACCTCGCCAACGCCACAGGCAGCATCAACACCGTCGTTGCAAGCGACAACTGCCCCATCGACAACCCCGTGTGCAACGGCGCCCATGCTAGCCACACCGCCACCATGAACAACCCAATCCACACAGGGCCCTTGCCCCGACTTCCACCATCCCACTGGCATGGACGTTGACGCCAAAGCAAGCCGATCGTCACCACCACCAAAGTGACGTTCGTCGCAAGCCACACCATTTTTGCGACAGGCCACCGCAGCAACCCAAAAGGCGACAGCAACGCATAGGTACTAGGTGGATAAAGACTCACAAATTGATTTGGATCACGCGTTTTACCCGTGCCTCCGGCCGCAAGAAAGAGGTCGTACAGCGGCGTAAACGCATACGCATCAACACCTTGCCCCCACGCCCGAGATGCGGCATAAATCATGGTGAAATCAAGCGACAGAACAACCCCGCGGGTAATACCACGCCAAATAAACAACCCCAGCCCAACCGCAACCGACAACATAGCCAAAATAGTCAAAATACGCGGGCGCATGCTTTTAGCCCCAGAAGCAGGGGCCTTGCAAGAAGGGCGTGACAAAACTGGTGATGGCATAGACAAGAGACCTCTTAAAATACTCCCTAGAAGACTAAAATGCCAACAGACATTGCTCGACGCTCAAGAACAACTCTATTTTATTAAAACCCACCCAAGCGATAGCAACCTTAAAAATAAAAGAAACAGTCCATGCTCAACTTTTTAACCCCCCCACAGCTCCGTAAAACAAAAAGACAAGCACCACGTGAAAGCAAACACACAAGCCTATTTCACGCAACCCTAGCCGCCGTGGCCATGCTATGCACAAGCGGATGGCGTACTTCAGCTACTGCAGAACGCCCCGCCGGCCCACTCATTTACATTGCGTCAGCACCCAATGGCCCCGCATCCTCAGAAACCATTTGGCGAATTGCTCGCCCCATGTGTTGGCTGCCCGACTATTTGGTGCTAAACCCTCACGCAAATTGGCGTGCCTCAAAACTCCCCACTCTTCGAAAACAAGGGATCCTAAATCTTCCCCCAGGCCCACTTTTTTATAACAAAGAGCGCGGCACTCCAGAAACGCAACGACTTGCAGTACAGACGCTTCGCCGCATACACCCCGACCGGCGAATCGGCGTGTTTTACACCGCCGACGAATCAATCTACCGAGAAGCCGCGCGGGGCACCCACTCAGAACATGCTGTTCGCAGCCAACATGAATCATGGAGTTCACATCGCTTAGGCGAGCCATTTCCTGACGATCACCCACGCCACACAAACGGCATCGAATATCTTTGTGATTACACAACTGTTTATGGCTATCAACTAACCCCTGACCGCAATGCCCACCTAAGAGGTGTTCTTGCAGGCCTACACCTTGCCCGAAAACACACCGCCAAACCGGCCTATCTCGTCACTTGGACTCACATCCACAGCAACGCAACACAAATGAAAGAAGCCGCGGGCCAACGTCAAACAATCGAAAATTGGCGGTGGGAAGTCACCCACGTATGGCCTCATTTCGAAGGAGTCATCGTCTTCGCCCCCAATGGAATTGACGAAGAGCTCTCCACCGTCATACTCAACGTCTCTCGAGACTGGGCCGCCGGGTGGATTCACGGAGCAGAAGATACGATTCCGGAAAAACCCCAAGCCCTCAAATCAAACCCACCCCTCCCGCCTACTTCGAGCTCCAATACCCAATCTTCGAATTAGCCAACCTCTGAAAAAACCTTCGGATTACACCCCCCCATCAAAGGAGAAGCCATGCGTCGATATTTCATTCTCATTCCTGCCATCGCCCTTGGAATTACAATTGGATTTCTACCCAAGCTTCTACAGCAAGTCGTTAATTCACCCGCTCCCAAACGAACCGCCACTCGAAGCCCTGTCCATTTACCCAAACGATCAAACCAGACCGATTCAATCGCCTTTGCTCCCACACCCCCGAAAACCAACACTCCCAAGGCCAACACGCCTTTCCTTTCAACCGACACCGACACCACCACTCACCCCGATCCTCAGCTAACGCCGCCCAAATCTAACGCCCCCCCTAACAACAAATCCACCTCTCCCGCACATACTGAAACCCATCGCAGCCTAACTCCAAACGAGCAAATATCCTCCTCCGAGAGAACCACCAAACCTAGCGTATCAACCTTCAGTCGGCCCTCTCAAAAGACAACACCTCCTCCCGTCAAACCATCACCCGCAACGC
>JAZGFZ010000346.1:0-8388 GCA_036480015.1 Algisphaera sp.
ACGTAACAGTCAAGGCAAAACACGATGTCGCGAAGAAAAGTCGTAAACGATTGCTCGCCCTCCGTCATCCCCGCGCAGGCGGGGATCCAGCGTGCGAGCCTAAGCTCCCACCTGCGCGGGAATGACGGGGGCCATGGCGGTCAAAAATATGTGAGCGGTTACGTGGTAGGGAGGGAATTGAAAGAAGGAGTTGGCGAATGTTGAAGGATGTGTTGGTGTTATTTTTCCCGTTGATTAGCCTATGGTTTGGGTTGGTTATTCTGTGGGATGTCAAAAAAAACGCAGGGTATAGAAGTGCTTATTTTTTGGGTGGAAGTTTGCTTGTGTTGTTTTCTACGTTGATGCTATTCTTTCGCATCTACATTGTTGTGACTCGCCATTCGTAAAATCCCTAGGGTGACAATGGGCCAAACACGCGGTTTGAAGTGTGGTTGGAACATTGGAAATTGGCCAGAGGAAAGCTTGCCGTGGCTTGCGTGGATTGTCGAGATCAGATTGCTCGCAATTCTCTTGTTTTAATATCTTCCTTCGTGCCTTTGGGCCTTCGATGCTTCGTGTTTGCCTTGGGGTGTTGAAGACGCTGGCGAGGGCTAACTTTGAAACAATCGTGAATAGAGTTGGTTTTGTTGAGCTTGAAGGGTGTCGAGTAGGGGGGCGGTGGTGCACACGTCGTCGAGGGTGTGGCCGGCGCGGGTGAGGGTGTGGGTGGCGCGGGGGGCAAAGTCGGCCAAGAGGGTTTGGCTGCGTAGGGGGCCGGTGAGTCCTAGGCGAACGGCGGCGGAGAGGGTGGTGCGTAGGGCGCTAAATACAAACAGGGCGGCGGCGTCGTGTGGGTCGATTTTGAGGGCGTGGGCGACGCGGCCGTAAACCGGGGCGAGGTGGAGCGGGGTGGGTGCGTTGGCTGCGGCGTTGGCATACGCTGTGTTTTGCGTGGTTTTAAACAGGTGTGGGGCTATTTGAGGGAAGATGCGCGGCGCGGCGGTGGCCAAGGCTTGGCCTTGGGCGCGGCTGGCGTGGTTGGCCACATGGTTAAGCAGTGAGGTTTCGGCGCGTTGGTTGGCGGCAGAAAAGCAGGTGGGATTGGCCATGACGGCGCGTAGGAGTGGAAGGCTACTGTGTGCGGTTTGGTGAAGCACGGCTTTCAGGGCGGCGGTTAAGGCGGTTTCGTCGGGTACAAAACCCGCTTTCCATGCGGCTTCGAGGCCGCCTGAATGGGCGAATCCGCCGGCGGGAAATGCCGAGTCGGCCAGTTGCCAGAGGGTCCAATTGCGTACGGTGTTCACGGGTGAAATGATATCGCAGTGGCGAAAAAAAGTTGGTTGGCGGTGAATCCTTGGGCAGCCGGTGATGAACTGCGCACAATTTGGGCAATTAAGGGTGGGTTTGTGGGGATTTTGGGGATTTTGAGGGGTTGGCATGAACCTTGCGATAGGAGACATGGTGCGTCCGCGATCGGGCGTGCAGCGTTTGGCCCTGCGGTTATCGCAGGGGATTTTCAAACGTTCACAAACCTTTCTGTTGCGGCGATTCCGCCACAGGTTCCCTTCCATGCTTTAGACGCGTTGCGTCTTATAAGGAGAGCATTTGATGACGGTTGAAACTTCTTTACTTCGTACTTTTGGTTTTCGTTCGATGGCTGCGGCGGCTTTGATGGCTGCACCTTTGGCAATGGCCGAAGATGTGGTTGTGATGCCTGAGCGCATCGCGGTGGACGTGGAGGCTGCGCAACAAGTTGAATTGGCCCATGGGGTTGATGTTGTTGCGGATTCGACAGGCTCAGCGGCATCGCGTATTAGCGGTGTGGTGGGCGTCGATTTGTATTCACACTTTGTGTCGTATGGTCTTGATGTGTGGGGCGAAGGAGAGGCTTTTTCGGGTTCGGAAACGTTGAATCCCTATGCTGAAATTGCCGTGGAGTTTGACACGTTTAATTTGGCGGTGGGTCTTTGGGGTGATGTGAATGACAACACGGCGGCAAGCATTGGCGGCGAGTTGCAAGAGGTTGATTTTTATGTGGGTGCGAGTAAAGACGTGGACAAGTTTTCGCTGGGTGTGACGTACCAAGCGTGGATGTATGCCGGTAACACCGAGAAGATTTTGGACGTCTCCATTGGCTACGATGATTCGGAGCTTTGGGGCAACGAGGGCTTTACGCTGAGCCCGAGCTTGACCATTCACAACCGCATTGGCGGCGATGGTTTGGAAAAGGGCACCGTGGTGGTTCTGGGCGGTGAGTACGGTGTGTCGCTGGACGAAGATTGCCCGGTTGATTTGGCCGTGCCTTTCTCGTTGGGTTACTCGTTAAACGACGATTATTTTCGGGCCGGTGGCGACAGTGGCCTGGCGTTTTTGTCGGTGGGTGTGACGGCGAGCTATGGCTTGGGTGACATCATTTCGGCGGAGTATGGCGAATGGTCACTGAATGCAGGATTGACGCTTTATATCACTGAAGAAGACGTGTACCAAAACCCCGAAGACACCTTTTTGGTGGCCAACGTGGGCATTAGCATGGCGTTTTAATTTGAAGGCGACCCTGACAATGCAGGGGTGATAACAGGACAATCATGATCCTTACCCGCTCGGGGCCTGGCCAACGCCGGATCCCGGGCTTTGCAAGCGGCGGATGATTTTAAATCATGGAACAAGAGCTCTCTAATATGCCTGATCGCAAGGCTTCACCGGGCGGTGAAACCTCGGGGGCAGGTTATTTGGAGGTTCAGCAGGTGGGTGGGCGTAGTGTTTTAACGGGGTGTCATGCGGCGGCACCCTTGAAGTTGTTAACGCCACGGCGGCGTGGCGGAACGGCTTGGGTTTACCAGAGCAGTTTTGGCGGCGGGTTGGTGGCGGGTGATACGTTTCGGTTGTATGCCGATTTGCATGAACAAACCACCACGGTGCTGACCACACAGGCGGCGACCAAAGTGTTTCATCAGCAAGATGGGGTGGGGGCGGAGCAAAACCTTCAGGCCACCGTGTCGAATGCGGCGACGTTGATTGTGGCGCCCGATCCTTTGACGTGTTTTGCCAATGCGATGTATTTGCAACGCCAAAGTTTTGACTTGGCGCCCGATGCGTCGTTGGTGTTGTTGGATTGGTTAACGTGCGGGCGTGTGGCCCGGGGCGAGCGGTGGAGCTTTGACCGTTATGAAAGCCGCAATGTCATTCGTATCGACGGTGAGGAAATTGTGTTTGATCGTTTGGTGTTGGATGCAAGTGAAGAATCACCGTCGGATGCTTTTGCGGCGGGGCCTTTTGATGTGATGGCGACGTTGTACTTGGTGGGGCCTGCGGCGCAGAGTGGTTGCGCTGCTGCTCAAGCGTGGGTGGCGGGGTTGCCACCCACCACGGGTCGCGATTTTCAAGTGGGCTACAGCCCGCAACCTTGGGGCGGGGTGTTGCGCATCATGGGCTGTCGCACGCAGCGGGCCATTCATATTGTGAAGGAACGGCTGGCGTTTTTGACGCCTTTGCTGGGCACAGAGGTGTTTGGGAGGCGTGCGTGAGTTGGGGGCAGGGGTTTGTGGGGGGGCGTCTTGAGCGAGGAGGCATTGCGGAGAAGCTTTACGCCAAGACGCCAAGACGCCAAGACGCTAAGACGCTAAGAAAGGCAGGAGATGAAACTTGATGATTTCTTGGCTTTTCGCTCAGTCGCCGATTTTTGTAGCCATTCACGGGTTTTAGGAGGATGCCTGTGGGATAAGGCGAAGGAAATTTAACCGCCAAGGGGGCAAGTGAGGGAGCCAAGGAAGGCAAAAAAGGAAATAGGGAAACTCCTTTCGCCTTGGCATGCGTGCGAAAAACCAGTCAAGGCGATTGAGAAACGCCCTTCAAAAAGCGCCTCGCTCTCCTGTCTTCCTTGGCGCTCTTGGCTGCCTTGGCGGTTTATGTTTCGTTTTTTGCTTTTTTTGAGTGAGTTCCTAGCGTTCAGAGTAGGTAACCGTTCACATATTTTTGACCGCCATGCCCCCGTCATTCCTGTGCAGGCGGGAATCTAGCGTGTGGGGCTGGATTCGCAAGCGAGCTCAACGCGTTACCCTAAAATTTAAGCTTGACGCTGCACTAGCCTCTACGCACTTGGCCTCTCTTATTCCCTTTTAGTCGATTCGATTTTTATTTTCTTGTTTTCAAAAACACACGCCATCGTTTAATCTGATCTGTCATGCATCTCACTCCACGCGAACTTGAAAAACTCACACTGCACAACGCTGGTTTTGTGGCGCAAAAGCGTCTTGCCCGTGGCGTGCGATTGAACCAGCCCGAAGCGGTTGCATTGATTGCCACGGTGGTCATGGAATGGATTCGCGATGGGCGCCGTGTGGCAGATTGCATGAGTGAGGGCCGCCGCTTGCTGGGGCGGCGGCAGGTGATGGCGGGTGTGGGCGAGATGCTGCACGATGTGCAAATTGAGGGCACCTTTCCTGATGGCTCTAAGTTGGTCACGGTGCATGAGCCCATTGCGGCAGAAGACGGTGATTTGGCGGCGGCGTTGTACGGGAGTTTTTTGCCGATTCCTGCAAACGCTGCTTTTGATCAAACGGTGGATCAAACGGAGGATGCGGTTGAGCCAGGTGCATGCGATGTGGCCGCGGGCGACATTGAATTAAACGCCGGGCGGGCGACGGTGGACGTGGAGGTGACCAACATGGGCGACCGGCCGGTGCAGGTGGGCAGCCATTACCCCTTTATTGAAACCAATGCGGCGCTGCACTTTGATCGTGGCGCGGCCTATGGCATGCGGTTGGATATTCCTGCTGGCACGGCGGTGCGTTTTGAGCCGGGTGAAATGCGATCGGTCACGTTGGTTGAGTTGGCGGGTGAGCGTGTGGTGAAGGGTGGCAATGCGTTGAGTGATGGAGCATTGAATGACGCGAACAAGGCGCGGGCGTTGACGCGTGTGAAAGAGCTTGGTTTTGGCGATGGACTGAAGAAGTAGTGCACCGTCAAGCCTTAATTTTAAGGTTTGGCCTTTTGGGCAAACGGTGCGGGCTCCGCCCGCGGTAGGCTGGATCCGCAAGCGAACTCAACGCGTTACCCTAGAAATTAGGCTTGACGCTGCACTAGATTCGAGCGATTCCAAATCACTTTTCGTGCGCTTTGACGCACAACATGTACAAGGTTAATCAATCATGCCCCATCGAATGTCCCGTGATGCGTATGCTCAAATGTTTGGTCCCACCACGGGGGATCGGGTGCGGCTGGGCGACACAAGTTTGCGTCTTGAAGTGGAACGTGATCTCACGGCCTATGGCGATGAGTGTAAATTTGGCGGGGGCAAAACATTGCGCGAAGGTCAAGGTCAGCGGGCGGGCGGCGACTTGGATCAGGCGCTGGATTATGTGATTACCAATGCGCTGATTGTGGATTACACGGGCATTTACAAAGCTGATGTGGGTTTGAAAAACGGTCGGATTGTGGGCATTGGCAAGGCGGGCAACCCAGACATGATGGATGGGGTGACGCCGGGCATGGTGGTGGGGGTGACCACAGAAGCCATCGCAGGAGAAGGGCATTTTCTTACAGCAGGCGCGCTGGACACGCATGTGCATTACATTTGCCCCCAACAGGCCGACGAGGCCATTGCCAGTGGGGTGACCACGTTGTTGGGCGGCGGCACGGGCCCGGCCACGGGCACTTGTGCCACCACGTGCACGCCAGGGGCGGCGAACATTGCCATGATGCTTCAGGCCACAGATGATTTGCCTTTGAACTTTGGCTTTTTAGGCAAGGGCAACACGGCGCAGCCTGAGGGGCTGGCGGAGCAAGTGGCTGCGGGGGCTTGTGGGTTTAAGTTGCATGAAGATTGGGGAACCACGCCCGCGGCCATTGATTGTTGTTTGGGGGTGGCAGACGACTTGGACGTGCAGGTGTGCATTCACACTGACACGCTGAATGAAAGCGGATTTGTGGAAGCGTCGGTGGCGGCTTTTAAAGGGCGCACGATTCACACGTATCACACCGAGGGCGCGGGGGGTGGGCATGCGCCCGACATCATTAAGGTGTGTGGGCTGCCCAATGTGATTCCGTCGTCGACCAATCCCACGCGGCCCTTTACCGTGAACACGATGGATGAGCATTTGGACATGCTTATGGTGTGCCATCACCTTGATAAAAATTTGCCCGAAGACGTGGCCTTTGCCGAGAGCCGTATTCGTGGTGAGACCATTGCCGCCGAAGATATTTTGCATGACTTGGGCGCGTTGAGTGTGATGGGCAGTGACGCGCAAGCGATGGGGCGTGTGGGCGAGGTGATCACACGCACATGGCAAACCGCCAGCAAGATGAAGGATCAGCGGGGTGCGATGGAAGGTGATTCGGTCGCCGACAATGCACGGATCAAGCGCTATATTGCCAAGTACACGATCAATCCGGCCATTGCGCATGGCATGGCCCATGAAATCGGCAGCATTGAGGTGGGCAAGCTGGCCGATTTGGTGTTGTGGAAGCCTGCGTTTTTTGGGGTCAAGCCAGAGATCGTGATTAAAGGTGGGCACATTGCTTGGGCTCAAATGGGAGACCCCAATGCAAGCATTCCCACGCCGCAGTTGGTGAAAATGCGGCCCATGTTTGGGGCTCGATCAAAAGTGGCAGGGCCCACATCCATTGCGTTTGTGAGTGGTGCGGCGATGGATGCTCAGGTGGGCGATCGCTATGGACTGGCGAAGCGCACGGTGGCGGTGAAAAATTGCCGCAACATTGGCAAGGCGGATATGAAGCTTAACAATGCGATGCCCACGATTACCGTGGATCCTGAAACGTACAAGGTGATTGCCGATGGCGTGCACTTGACGTGCGAACCCGCCGAACGTTTGCCATTGGCTCAGCGGTATTTTTTGTTTTAGATTCTGAAAGGTTCGTTTGTGTTAGCTCAGGGCAGCGACTAGCTTTTTTGCATCGGCGATGAATGCTGCCGTGTCGATGGCTTTGTCGCCGGTGAGTTCGCCGGGGGTGGTGATGGCGGTTTGATCGTTGTTGAGTTCGAGGGTCCAAGTGGGATGGGCGGCCAAGAGGGTGGCGATGTTTTTTATTTTTGGTGTGATGAGGATTAAATTTTTGGATCGCACGGTGCGTTCGACGACTTGGCTGTCTTGATAACCAAGCTCGGCGGCGATGTCTTGGGGGCCCCTTTTGGAGAGGATCAAGGTGGCGGGCACGCCGATGGGGCCGGGCAGCACAACGACGACTTGGCGATAGCGCTCGGGGGCGTGGTGGGAACCTGCGTCGTGGCTTAGTGCAAAAACGGTGGGGCCTGCGGGGTGACGGCTGATCATCACATGACCGATGCGGTGCGAGCGACCATGGGTGAGTAGTTTGAAGTTTTGGGCTGTTTCGGGGAGGGTGTTGGTGGTGGCGTGGGCGTAGGTGAGGCCCAAGGTTTGGGCCAATCGGTGCGCGGTTTGAGTGTTGGCGCGGTTGCCGAGTTTGAGGTAAACAATCGCCCCGACGAGCACCGCGGCGAGCAGGGCGAGGGTGACGAGTTGAAGGGGGCCGCCTGCAATGACCGCTGTGGTGAAATGAGAGGACATGACAAGGTTTTCTTTGGATTGGGATTGAGGCTTCAGAAAGCGTAAGGATAGACGCCTTGGGTTGGATGTGGGGCCAAGCGTGTTATGTTGAAGGGGTGAATGAAAAGCATTTTATGGCGGAACCTGTGCGTGGTAGGCATCTTATGGAGGTGCTGTTTAGGTTGTGGATTGTGTTGGTGGTGCTGAGTGTGTTGGGCGTGGTGGTGATGGTCGTGTTGTGGGCTATGAAACAGGGGATGGGAGGGGCGATGAGCGTGCGGCCTGCTTGGATATTGACGTGGGGGTTGTTTTTGGCGGCGGCGGGGTTGTGGCTTGAGCCCTTGAAGTGGGCGTATCGGCCCGAGCGGCTGCGCAAGGCAGGGCAGTGGAAAACACCACCGCAGCGCTATGACCGATGGACCTTGCGGTGGGTTCCTGCCATGGTGCCGCTGGTTTTTGGACTGACGCTAATGATTCTTGAAATGGGTTATGGCGTTCTGGCCCCTGCGGGGCGGGCCGCGGCGCCCGAAGGGCTTCGGTTTGGGATTGCGGCGGCAGTGCTGGTGTCGGTGTTGGGCGCTGTGGCGGTGAGTCAGATGGCGCGGGCGCGGTTTCGGCGCGAGGTTGAATGGCTGGGGGATTGCTTTGGGTGTGGGTATTCGCGGCGTGGGGCAGAATCGGAAGCGTGCCCGGAGTGTGGGTGGCGGGCCACAAAGGGGTGAGTGATTAAGGGGCTAAAGAACAGTCCTGAAACAACGCCCCTGTTTTGCCATCATTCATGGGTTTTACGAGGGTTTTACGAGGGTTTTTGTGTTGGCGAGTCATGGGCAAGGCGTCCTTGGCAAGAGATTTTACGCCAAGACGCCAAGACGCCAAGACGCCAAGA
>JAZGFZ010000347.1:0-7522 GCA_036480015.1 Algisphaera sp.
GGTGGTTACAGCTACATTCACGATGGCCACACCGTGGCTGCCGCGATTGATTTGGACATCGCGCAAATTGCCAACCACGCGTTTTACAAAGCCCCGCTTTTTATCACCGCAGGTGCCATTGGCCATGTGGCATCACGCTCACTGCCCGACTTGCACGGCGCGTTTTACAAGCACAAAGCCATTTGCCTTACCTTGCTGCTTGCAGGTTACGCGTTGGCGGCAGGCCCTGGCACGGTTAGCTTTCAAGCCAAAGAGCTTTTTCTTTATGCCATTTACCACGCCTCCAGTGGCCACCCGTGGCTTTGGCTTGTGCTGCTGATGACCTTGGCCACCGCCGCATGCAACGTGGCTATTTTCGTGCGGCTGTTCACCACACTGTTGGGGCTCACCGGCTCAATTGGCAAACCTGCCGACAACCACCACGACGCCGACCACGACGATCACGACCACCACCACGAAGGTGGCTTGGGCGGCGCACTCATTTGGCTTCCCGCCGTGCCTTTGGTTGCCCTGCAATACATCGGCGGGCTATTGCCTTCCATTTGGAACGGCCTCTTTGGCCGGTTCGAACGCTTCGCACTGTATTTTGACCACGGCGTTCCCAACCTCTGGCATGTCATCACCCACCCCGGCGTGCCGTTGCTTGCGTCGATCATCGCCATTGCCGCAGGCATTGCATTGGGCTTTAGCAAGCTCTTGCGTGGCCAACACACCGATGTGTTTGACCACCTTTACCCCGCCACCGAAGCCACCAGCGTGGGCGTGGGCCGCGGGCTTTTCGCGATACTTCAAAACGGTAGCCTTCGGGTTTATCTCGTGGCTGTTTTTGCCGCCTTGGGCATTGGCTTTGCGGCCACGGTGGTTCAAGACCCCGCCATGTGGGCGCCCATCAGCACCCAAGCCGCCCGCGCCTTTGAGTTTCCACTGGGCGTGGTGCTGGGGCTCATCATCATCACCAGCGCGCTCATTCTCCCGGTGTTTCGCTCACGCATCATTCGCGTGTTGGTGCTGGGTTCATGCGGCTTCACCGTCGTGGCCATGTATGTCGTTTACCAAGCCCCCGACCTTGTGCTCACCCAACTCATGGTTGAAATCATCGGCGTGCTTTTGTTTGTGCTGGTGTTGCGTTTGATACCCGAACCGCCACCCGAATCTTGCGGACCACAAATCGGCCGCGCATGGCGAGCTGTCATTGGCCTAAGCATGGGCCTTGTGTTTGGCTGGATGACCCTGATTGCCGCGCATGTTCAACCTGCCGAACTTTTGGGCGAGTGGTTTTCACAATACAGCTATCACGGCCCGGCGCTGCTGGGCCTCGACGCCTATGAACGTGGCGGCGGCGGCAAAAACATTGTCAACGTCATTTTGGTCGACTTCCGTGGATTCGACACCATGGGCGAGATTTCGGTGCTGGGCTTGGCCGCCTTGGGCGTGTGGTCCATGCTGCCGGGTCGTCGCAAGGAGCTGGCCCACGAACGCACCCAAGGCCCTGACAACACGTCCACCTCGGAGGCAAACACCCGATGACCTCGCCCCTTTTTAAAACCGCAGCACGTCTCATCGTGCCGCTCACGCTCATTTTCGCCGCCTATGTCGCCCTCAAAGGGCACAACGCCCCCGGCGGCGGCTTCATCGGCGGGCTCATGGCCTCGGTGGGCTTCATTCTTTATCGCATGGCCCACGGCCGCGCCGCCATGCTGCGACTTATGCCCTTTCACCCGCGCGGCTTGGTGGCACTGGGCTTGGCCATTGCCTACACCACCGCATTGGTGCCTTTGGCGTTTGGCAAACCGCTGCTCACCTCACTCATCATCAATGCGTTTTACATTGGCTTTGGACAAACCGTTCACTTTGCCTCCGCCGTGTTTTTCGATATTGGTGTTTTGCTTGTCGTCGTGGGCGTCAGCGTGGGCATGATCCAACGGCTCAACGAAGAAGTCGCGGCCCAAGAATTCGACCCCCACCACGACATCAACACCGAGGGCAACGCCCCAGACTCAAACCCTGCCTCAAACCCTGCCCCTGACCTCGCCTCCGCCTCTCCCACCACCACCGGAGACTCCGCGTGACTTTTGTTCTCGCCGCCTGCGTCACCGCTTGTTTCGGTGTCAGCGTCTACCTGCTATTGGGCCGCGACCTCAAAGGCGTTGCCATGGGGGTGTTTCTTTTGGGACACGCCGCCAACCTGTCTATTTTGGCCATGAGCGGTTCCCCAGTCATCGCGGGCGCCCACGACACACCGCTTAAAGCCGCTCCGTTTTTAACAGACCACCCCGCAATCCCCATCCTCGACCACACCGTCGACCCGCTTCCGCAAGCGCTCATCCTCACCGCCATCGTCATTGGTTTTGCCGTCATGGGTTTTTTACTCACCCTGCTCATCATCACCGCACGGGCCACTGGCACACTTGAAATTGATCAGCTCGCACGCGAAACCGTTCCCCCCGCCGTGCCGCCCGCCGCAGAAGCTTTCGCATGACCGCCATCACCAACCACCTCATTGTTCTATTGGTCATCTTTCCCGCCGTGGCGGGATTGATCTGCGTACCACTGGTCAATCGACTGGGCCTTTGCCGTGTGGTGGGCACATTGGGTTTTGCCCTGAATCTGGGCCTGGCCATCACCTTGTTGGGCACCTGTCGTGATGCTGGCGATGGCATCAACGGCGGCATCATCGTGTCGCAAATGGGCGGTTGGGCCGCGCCTTATGGCATCACCTTGGTGTTCGATGCACTTAGCGGACTTCTGCTTTCCGCCGCGTCGTTGGTGGCGTTGGCCTGCTTGGTTCACGCCGCAGGCTCCTTGCCAAACGCCACCGAGCGGCGCTACTTTCACCCCTTGGTTAATTTCATGATGGCCGGGGTCAACCTCAGCTTTCTCACCGGCGACCTGTTTAACCTGTTTGTTGCTTTTGAAATCATGCTCATGGCCAGCTATGGCTTGCTCGTGCTGGGCCGAGGCCGCGCGCAACTTGCCCAAGCCTATAAATATGTTTTGCTTAACTTGGTGGCCTCGTCAGTGTTCGTCATTGCCGCGGGCATGGCCTATGGCATGTTGGGCACCCTCAACCTCGCCGACATGGCCCGGGTCACCGGCGAACTGGCCGCCAACGATGCACTCCCCCCTGGCTTCGCAGCCTTGGGCATTTTATTTTTGTTTGTGTTCGCCTTAAAAGCAGGCGTGTTTCCCCTGTGGTTTTGGCTGCCCGACACCTACCCCACCTGCCCCATTGCCATTGCCGCACTTTTTGGCGGCGTGCTCACCAAAGTGGGCGCCTACGCCATCGCGCGTGTTTTTCCCTTGGTCTTTTTTGTGGGCGACGGCGCCGACATACTCATTCCCATCATCACCTTGGTCGCAGCCTTAACCATGGGCGTCGGTGTTCTGGGCGCCTTGGCCTACCGTGGCCTACGCCGCATTTTGGCCATGTTCATCATTGTGGGTGTGGGCTACGCCCTCTTTGGCATCGCCACCCACACCGCAGGTAGCTTGGGCGGCAGCGCGTTTTACATGGCTCAATCCATGATCGTCATGGCCGCCGTGTTTTTGGCCTGCGGCATGATCGAAAGCCACGCAGGCACCGACGAACTCACATCGGCCTCGGGTGCCACCCGCATCGGTGGACTCCTTAAAACCCACCCCTGGCTGGGCGTGCTTTTTCTCATTGGTCTTCTAAGCGTGGCGGGCCTGCCACCCACCGCAGGCTTTTATGGAAAATTCGCCATCATTCGCGAAGGCTTGGGCAACGGCTTTACCAAAACAGCCCTCATCGCCATCATCGTCGGCGGTTTCTCACTGCTGGCAGTCATTCGCGTGTGGGGCACCTCATTCTGGGGCCCGCCGCCCGAACACCCACCCACACCCACCCACACCGCCCATGCGCCCTCGGGTTCAAGCTACGCCGCCCTGTCACTGCTCATCGTCGCGGCACTGCTCATTGGTTTTCTCCCTCAGCCTGTCGCAAGCCTCGCCAACACCGCAGGCCAACAAACCGCCCGCCAAAACGACCGACCAAGCCCCTATGTCACTGCGGTCTTGGGGCGCGTCACAGCGCAAGCGCCTTCAACGACAACACACCACAACACGCCGCATCCTGAGGGATCTGAACCCCACACACAATCCAACACACACGCACCGCACGACACGCACCGCGTGCCCGCCCATCACGACACACCCGCTCACGAAACACCCCTTCATCAACCCCCCGCAGACAAGCCCACCCTCGAAGAACCCGAACCGCACGACGACACCTTCCACGTCAACCGCCCCCACAATCGGGTTGCAGCTCATACCTCACGCAGAGGCACCCAGCAATGATTCAAAAATTCCTGCTTAACCTCGCCCTCGCGGCCGTCTTCGTCGCCCTTCAAGGCAGCGCCTCGTTCATCGACATCGTATTGGGCCTGCTCATTGGCTTGGGCGTGGTCTCCATGCTCAGCAACGCCAGCGGCAACGGCGGCTACACCCGCCGGGTCTTTGGACTCGTCCGCTTCGCCTTCTACTTCATTTACATTCTTATTAAAGCCAACCTCGAAGTCGCCTGGGAAGTCATCACCCCCGGCCACCACATGCAACCGCGTCTGCTGCGTTATTCCGTGGCGGGTCTCACCGAGGTTGAAATCACCACCTTGGCCAACGCCATCACCCTCACCCCCGGCACCCTTAGCGCCGACATCAACGACGCAGGCGACACGCTGTACATCCACTGCATGTACGCCCGCGAACGTGAAGACGCCGTGGCCGCCCTAGACGAACTGCGACACTGGTTATTGCGAGAGGTTTTCGACCATGATTGCTAATCTATTTGCCCCCCTTCTCGCGACCGCCGGCCACGGGGCGCAAACGCTGTCCCAAACGCTGCCCCAAACTCTCCACGCCGTCGAACCCACGGTCGCAGGCATGCACCCCGTGCTCGCCGCTTGCGTCACCTTGGCCATTGCAGGTTTGTGCTTGGGCCTGGCACTTTGCCTCTACCGCTTGGTACGCGGCCCCAGCCTCACCGACCGCGTACTCGCCGCCGACTTGCTTTCACTTCATGTCGTGGGCTTGGTGGTCGTGCTCACCGTTTACCTGCGCAGCGCCGTATTTTTCGATGCCGCCTTGGCCGTGGGCATTTTGGGCTTTGTCAGCACCGTGGGCTTTGCCCAATACATCCACGCCGTCGCAGGCAATGCCGAACACCCCAACCAAAAAGCAGCTGGCATCTCCACCGCGTCCGTGTCCGGAGCCTCTTCATGAACACCGCCTTTGACCTCTGCGCCGCGGCCGCCCTGCTTGTGGGATTGTTTTTCTTTGTCGTCGGCGCCGTAGGCATCATTCGCATGCCCGACGCCTACCACCGCCTGCACGCCGCCACCAAATCTTCCACCTTGGGGCTCATGGGCCTGCTGCTTGCCGCCACCCTGCACTTGGGCGTAAGCGAATTGGGCGTCAAAGCCTTGGCCGTCATGCTGTTTCTCTTTGTCGCCAACCCCATCGGCAGCCACCTTTTGGCCAAAGCCGCACTCAAAGCCCAAACCCCCCTGTGGGCCGGCACCCTCAGCGACGAGCATCACGAAGACAGCGCTTCGGAATAGAAGGGGCTAAGGGGATGAGGGACTGAGGGGCTAAGTGAAAGACAGGGGATATACGACAAGAACTCAACCCCACACCCAATACCCCACACCCGGTTCACCGGCCCCACGCCCGTAAACCACCACTTGTGTTTAACATTGGTCCAATGCCCAACGCCGCCCACTGGACCGCCCTTCTCTCTGCCCACCGCAGCGCCTCTTCCCCCCATGGCGAACCGCGACTCGACGCATCGAATCCCTTTCGAAGCCCCTTTGAAACCGACCACGACCGCATCGTCTACAGCGCGCCATTTCGCAGGCTTGCCCGCAAAACCCAAGTGCATCCATTGGCCCCCAACGACCAAGTGCACAACCGCCTCACCCACTCCATCGAAGTCGCCAGCGTCGGCCGCTCCCTTGCCCGCCGCTTGGGCGCCTTTCTCATCGAGCGCAACGAGCTTCCCAAACACCGCACCGCCGACGACGTGGTGTGGGCCGTGCAAGCCGCTTGCTTGGCCCACGATCTAGGCAACCCGCCTTTTGGTCACGCAGGTGAATACGCCGTGCGCGAATGGGTCAGCAGCCACCCCGACCGACTCTTTCACGACGTCCCCCAAGACCATCCCCTTCATGTGCCCGACGATCTCAAACGCGACTGGCAACACTTCGAAGGCAACGCACAAGGGTTTCGCTTGGGAGCCCGCACCGACTTACACGGCACCTACCTCAGGCTCACCGACGCCACCTTGGGCGCCTTGGTGAAATACCCTTGGACCGCCGACGATTCGCGAGCCGACAGCGGAAAGTTCAACGTCTACGCCAGCGAGCGCGAACTGTTTCATGCCGCGTGGAAACGAATGGAACTTCAACCCAGCGCCCGCCACCCCCTAAGCTTTCTCACCGAAGCCGCCGACGACATCTGCTATCGACTCATCGACATGGAAGACGGCGTCGAAGTGGGCCTGCTCGATCAATCACGCGTACGCGACTGCTTTAACGCCTTGCTCGACCAGCCCAAAAACGATGCTCCGCTGGGCCAACTGCGCGCCGCCGCCATCGGTCGGCTCATCGAAGAATGTTGGATTGTTTTCAAAAACGATTACCCCGCCATTCGCGCGGGCACACGAAGCGACGACCTTAAATCAAGCCTCACCGGCCCCACCGCCAGCGCGCTGGCCGAACTAAAAAAACTCTATCAAGACCTTTTTGCCGACCGCAACAAAACCGCCACCGAACTGGGCGCCTACAAAAGCCTCGGCCGCATCGTCTATGCCTTGGGCCGTGCCTGCAGCCGACTGGTTGAAGACGGAAAATACAACCCCGAAAGTTACGTCGCCAAACGCACCCTCGACCTCGCCTGGGGCCGTGATTTCGCCGTCGCCCACCAACACGAAACCTACGCGTGGTGGCTTCGACAGATCATGGATTACGTCTCAGGCCTAACCGACAACTACACACGACAACTCTCAAGAGAAATCGAAGGCGGTTAAGTGCACCGTCAAAACTTAACGACGCCTTAAAATTCAAAAACAAAATGCCCTAAACGCGGAAAATTTGGCATCAAATCAAAAGAGATAATCATTCACGGCTTCTCCTTGCTGCGCCTGCGTCCTTCGTATTCTGCCCTGATGTTTTTTGGCGCAGGTTTGGTTTCAACAAGGTGGTCGAAAACGCACGAACAACGCCTGCCTTCCTTGGCGTCTTGGCGTCTCTGCGTCTTGGCGTAAAAGTCTTTCACCAAAGACGCCCACCCATTGCGCCCGTCAACGCAAACACCTTTTAAAACCCCGCGAACAGCATCCCCTTACGCAAACGCGCCATCCATCATGCCGTTCAAAATAAGCACCGCAATCACCACCGCAATCACCACGCGGTAATAGCCAAACACTTCCATGCCGTGGCGTTTCAAATAAGCCACCATCCACTTCACGGCAAACCACGCGCTTACAAAAGCCGCCGCTGAGCCAATC
>JAZGFZ010000348.1:0-7511 GCA_036480015.1 Algisphaera sp.
GACTGTTGACTTATGCCATGGATTTAGAGGTGCTGGTGGATGCCCAGCACAAACATCGCACGGTCCAAACAGGCGGCCGGTTTGAACGTGGTGTGCTTGTTGTGGAGCAGCGCCAAGAACAGACCGTGATTTACCAAGTAAAAAACACCGCGAGTGCCGAACGACAGGTGTTGATCGAGCACCCGCGTAACACCGCGTTTGAATTGGTTGATCCACCTGCCGATACCGAAACCACCGGCGATTTGTATCGCTTGCCGGTGGTCGTGCCCGCAGGAAAGTCAGCCTCGGTGACGGCCAAAGAGACCCGGGTGTTTGCTCAGTCGGTGGCGCTGGGACGCATGAACGAAGCCCAGTTGGTGGCGTATTCAGAAGGTGGGGCCATGCCTGCCGAGGTTAAAGAACAATTGAAACAAGCCAGTGTGCTTAAGCGTGCGGTTGCCGATACCGAACGTGCATTGGTTCAAGCCGATGAGGCGCGGGATCGCATTGTTCAAGAACAAAGTCGCTTGCGCAACAACATGAAGCCCTTGGGTCGCGACAGCGCGTTGTACAAGCGGTATGTCGAAAAACTCAACACGCAGGAAGATGCCTTGGAAAAAGGCGTGATGGATCGCGAGACACTAGGTCAAAAGTTGCAAGCCGCGCGTGAAGCTTTTGAGGCGTTTGTGGCGAATCTTGGGTGACTTTGGAGGGTCGTAAAAAAAGAAACGTGAAATAACCACGGTTAAGCAAAACGCCCGAGCATGCAAAGGCATGCTCGGGCGTTTTATATGAGCTGCGGGTTTGTTTTTTTCTTACGCGTGATGCCGTAACCGTTCACAGTATTAAAATCCCAAGGCGAACACGAAGGCCCGAAGGCACGAAGGAAATCGAAGCATGAACAGCCAAGTCGCCAAAAACGCCAAGGAAGGCAGGGACTGCCGGGCTTAAGAGACGCTTTCTGAGGGGCGCTTCTCAATCGCCTCGACTTCATTTCCTCACGCATACCAAGGCTGAAAACAACGTTTTAAATTTTCTTTTTTGCCTTCCTTGGCTCCCTCACTCGCCCCCTTGGCGGTTCAATTTTCTTTACGTTATCCACAAGCATCCTCTTGAAAATCAGTAAACAGTTGTTTGTTTTCTTCGTGCCTTTGAGCCTTCGCGGCTTCGTGTTCTGCTTTGAGGTTTTTCGACGTAGGCATTGGCTTCAAGGCGGGTGGTCAAAACCCCGTGAATGGTTACGTGATGCCTTGATTGGCCGCGTTTTTGTTATTTGTTTTCTGGTTCCGGCTTTTCGCCGTCGATGGTGAGAGGGGTGCGGTCGGGATGGGTGAAGTGACTGTTGACGCCGTGGGGGCCGGGGTATTTGGATTCGGTGGCGGCAACGGCGGCGGTGATGTCGGCGTCAAAAGGAACCCAGCCGTTGACGATGTCGGGGAAGTCGTTTTTGCAGTTTTCGCATTTGGTTTTGTCGCCAAATTGAATGGGGCACCAAAAACTTTCGATGTTGCGGAGCATTTCAGAGCCCAAGCTCCACACGCCGGTCATCCAGTCGCAGTAGAGGCACCAGACGCGGTCGCCACCGACGAGGCCTTCAAATTTGTGGCGGGTGATGTTGACCCAGTCGGCATCGTTGTATTTGGGAAGGCCAATGGACCAGGTGAGCGGGGGGTAGACAAACAGTTCGACGATGCGAACAAAGAAAAACAGGGGCACTGCCAAGGCGGTCCAGTAGACACTGAGAACATTGCGCCATGGGCCCACGGCGCGGTTAAGGCTTTTAACAATGCGCGGGCCACGGAGTTCTTTGCGGTGGGCAAGTTCATGCAGGCGGCACCATGTAGAAAGCACGGTGACCTGCGCCGCGGCGCCAACGATGAGCCAGCCCACAAAGCCGGGAATGCCAATGCCATGGCGAAAGCCCACGGCAAGGGCGGCCCAAAGGGGGGCGATGGTGAGCAAGAAGATAAGCCCGTCAAGCCCCGGTGCACGGCAAAGGGCGGCAGAGAGTTTTTTACCTGCGGGGCCCAAGCGGGGAATGAGGTGAAGGCTGGCGACAAGAAGGCCCAAGGCGATGACGATGCTGAGGTAGGTGTAGAAAACGTGCATGTGTTGTGGGCGAGGAAAGGTTTTGGGGCGTCATAAAGACGCATGCGGAGAGGGGCCGCGAATGGCTGGCCCGTGGCATCACTTGGGCCCTTGGCTTTACGTGAAGGGTTTTTTCTTGACTAGCGTTTGGAATTGGACCGACATCGCGGGGCGTTGGCTTAGCGAATGGTGACGGTGCTGCTTTGGCTGTGATCGGTGAGCATGTAGAAGACCAGCTCGATGTCAGCGTCGTGCAAGCGAATGCAGCCGCGACTGGCTTCGGTGCCGATGGAGGCGGGGTCGGTGGTGCCGTGAATGCCAAAACCGCGTTTGTTTTTGGTTTTGGCGTTGGTGCCTTCGATGGGAATCCAGTATTCGCCGATGGGGTTGTCGGGGTTGTCGGGGGCGTAGTAGGTGCCGTCAGCATCGTCGCGCCAGTCGGGGTTTTTTACTTTTCGGTTGGTGGTGACTTTCCACGGGCCCACGGGGGTTTTGTCGTTTTTGCCTAGGCCCACGGGAAAGGTGTGTACAAACACGGGCTTGCCGTCGGCGGTGAGGGCGAACACGTCCATGATGAATTGGTCTTTGAGCACGCGGGCGTGCAGCGGGCCTTGAATGACCTTGATGGTTTGCCCGGCTTGAACATTGCGAGCGTCTTTGATGTCGTTCATGAGCATGAGCAACTGATAGGGCACGCGGTATTGAGGGCCGATGCGTCCCAAGGCGCCGTTGATGACATGGGGTTTGCAGATGGGATCGTCGTCGATGATTTCAGACGAGAAGATGAGCCGTTGGTTGAGGTCGGCTAGGCGTTCGCGGATAAGTGCGGCGTCGGCGGTTGAAAGGTCGAGGTTTTCAGCAAAAAGAACTTGCGATAACACGTTGCGGGCTTTGATGTCTTGGCCTTCGGTGATGAGGCGGTCGGCTTGGTTGTACATGGCCTTGGCATCACCGCTGGTGGTAAACGCTTTGGGCATGGGAAGGCCGCGGGTCACGGTGTCGAGGGTTTGAGTGATGGGATCGACCGGGTCGGCTGCGGGTTTGATTTGCGGCTTGGCTTGCGTTGGGCTTGCCGTGGAGGGTGCGGGGCGTGTGTTTGACGAAGGCGTTAACGTGGGGAGTGGGGACGGTGTAGTCGTAGAAGAAGTGGCAGGGCGGGAGGGCAGGGCGGCAGGGGGCGTGGCCGAGGATTCAGGTTGGGCAGTGGGTTTTGGTTTTGGGGTGGCGCTAAGACGCGGAAGGGATGGCGGGGTGTCACGGTTGACGTTTGTGGAAGTAGACGTCGATGGCGTTGCAAGGGGTTTGGCTTGAGGGTCCGCCGTTTTGGATGTGGCCTGGGTGCCGGAAGTGGAACGCGACAAATCGTCACGGCCCGCAATGGATCCGGTGCCGCCGCCGCTTGGCCAAAAGAGATAGAGCCCCCCTAAGGCGCACACACTTAAAACAATGATGAGTGAGCGACGCTGACGCTGACGTCGAACGGTGGCGCCGCCGCGTGAGGTGATGCCAATGCGATTGTTTTGCGAACCAAGGGACATGGGGGAACTCTGTTTAAAAAGAAGTGGGTTGGGGAATCGACCTTCAGTTTACGGCGTTGAGGGCTTGGAGTGAACTGCGTCTGGGGTGATTGGGGGAGGATTTACCGCTGAGAGGCAATCCATTTGAGGTATTCGGCGATGCGGACCTCATAACCCCGGTTGGTGGGGGTGTAATAGGTTTTGTCGACGCCTAAATAGTCTTGGGAAACGTAGCCGGTGGGGCTGTTGTGGGCATAGGCGTATTGGCCGTCTTTGCGGTTGTGGGCGGCACGCAGTTTTTTGGGCACGGGCAGGGTGCGTTGGTGTTTGACGTCATCCATGGCGGCGTTAATGGCCATGTAGCTGGCATTGCTTTTGGGGGCGGTGGCAAGGTAAACCGTGGCTTGGGCCAAGGTGATGCGGGCTTCGGGCATACCCACGCGATGCACGATGTCGTAGCAACTGGCGGCCACGGTGATGCCGCGCGGGTCGGCGTTGCCGATGTCTTCGCTGGCGAGGATGGCAATGCGTCGGGCGACAAACAGCGGATCTTCACCCGCCACCAACATGCGGGCCAGCCAGTAGAGCGCGGCGTCGGGGTCGCTGCCACGAACACTTTTGATGAATGCCGAAATGGCGTCATGATGTTCGGTGCCGTTGCGGTCGTAGTTAAGGGCTTTTTGCTGAATGGAGGCTTCGGCGGTGGCAAGGTCGATGGTGACAGGGGACGTGTGTTGGCCTTGCGTCGCCTTTTTTGAGATTGTTTTTGAGGTTGCTTCTTGGGCAGATTCCACTGCGATTTCTAACGCAGTGAGGGCACGCCGGGCATCGCCATCGCTGGCCATGGCCCAATGGTTTAAGGCTTCGGGGGTGATGTGGAGATCATGTTTGCCGTAACCACGTTCGGGGTCGGCGATGGCGCGATGAAGCAGTGTTTTGATGTCATCTTCGGTGAGCGGTTCAAAGTTAAACACTTGCGAACGACTCACCAAGGCGCTGTTGACGGTAAAACCTGGGTTTTCAGTGGTGGCGCCAATGAGGGTAATGACGCCACGCTCGACATCACCCAGCAAAACGTCTTGCTGAGCTTTGTTGAATCGGTGGATTTCATCGAGAAAAAAGATTGTGCGGCGTCCGTCTTGTTCCAAGCGTTTGCGGGCGCCGTCGAGGACGTGGCGAACATCTTTGACCCCCACTGCGGCGGCGTTGCCGCGGTCAAAATGCGCGTCGCTGTGGTAAGCGATCAACTCGGCAAGGGTGGTTTTGCCGGTGCCAGGAGGCCCGTAAAAAAGCACCGAAGTAATGCGTCGGGCTTCGAGCATGCGTCGCAGAAGCTTTCCGGGGCCTAAAAAATGCTGTTGGCCTGCAAATTCATCAAGGGTGCGCGGACGCATGCGGGCGGCAAGCGGTTCGGCACTTTGACGGTTTTGTTTTTGTTGTTCTTGCCAGAGGGTCATTGGAAACAAGATCATAGATGATCGGGCTTGCGAGAGACTCCGGGGCCTTTCTTTTTCGATTTTCCCCCAAAGAAGGTTCTGTATTCGTCGCTTCTTGGGCTCACCGATTATGCTGTAGGCAACCCGACTGCGGCGGAGCCGTGGCGGTTGGCCGCACTTCTCAAGGACGAATCTCATGCTTTTAAAAACATCGATAACCCAAGGCCTTTTGGCTTTAACCCTTTTGGGGGGAGTCACTGCAACACTGGGTTGCGCCGGCCCGCGCTGGGCGACTGTTTCAGACGCTCATCACGATGATGTTATTAACCGCAAGCATGTGAAGCGGGCAGTGGTGGCCGCGGTGCAGGCGGCGGTGGATCACCAAGCAGGTGTGACACCTTATGAATTTGTTTTGCCAGCCAGCGCCACGCCCGAAAGTTATGCCGAAATTGTTCACCGGCTGGGGAGCGACGCCCGGGTGCCTGCAGGTATTCCCGCCGTGCCTCTGAATACATTGGGGCTGGCTCAAAAACGATCTGATGCGGTGTTGGAATCTGAAAAGATCAATCCGCCGGTTGCAATGCCGATAGGCCATTTCGCTATTTTTGAAGTGCGATCGGTGCGTTTACGTGGGCAAACGGGTGAGATTGACGTGGTGCGACGACAACAAGACCGAAAGCAACTGATGATGGTGTCGTTGGATTTGGATCCGGGTTATGGCTGGCGTGTAACGAATGTTCGGCTTTGGGCGGTGGACCCTGATGCTGAGCTTTGAGTTTTTGGCCAAACTGCTTTCTTTTCTTGGAGTCTTTGAGATGAATGGTCAATTGTTGTCGCGCAAGAAATTGGTTGTGAAATTGGTTGTGTTGTTGTGCCCGGTGCTGGTGCTATGGATAGCGCTGAGCCCGCAGGTGGGTTTGGCGCAGGAATTAACGCCAGAGTTGACGCATGAAGCGGCTCAAGAAGCAGTGGAATCGTCTGTCGCAACAACACCACGGCAGATCATTGACCGGTTGATTGCCCAGCCTTCGGAGCATGACGTGGCGGCGGTGGAACCACGTCGTGTAACACCTTTGGAGGCGGACGCGGTGTCGCCGAAGGAAGGCAGCCAACTTGAGCTTGATCCTGGGGTGGTGCGGGTGGACCCCAACATGCCTTTGCCGCGTTTGCGGCGTGAAGGTGGGTTTGTCATTGAAAGGCCGGGTCGGTTGTTGGTGCTTGTGGCTCCAGATGTGGATGCAAAGGACGTTGGGGACGCTGGGCCAGAGGATGAAATGTGGGTGTTTGATTTTGATCGTGTGTCGGGGGTGGATGACCTTCGGCCGATGATTATGCAGAAGACACAGCGTCTTCAACTGATGCAGGATGCGGCGTCTCGTGATGCTTTTTTGGGTGATGAAACCGAGGAAAAAAAACGCATTCGGTTGGTGGGACGCTATGCCGTGACAGGGCAGGTTCACACCCACCGGGGCGTGAACTATTTGTTGCCCACCTCGGTGGTGGCCTTGCATGAGCGGTGGGAAGCATCTGGCCCGTCACCCAAACCTCTGCCGCAGGTGGCAGAACAAGAGCCCGCATTGGGGGATGGGTTTACGTCGGGTGGGGGGGCTGAGAATGATGCTGAACTGGACGATGGGTTTTCATCGATGAGCCAAGGCACCCCTGCCACGTTTCTTCAGGGGGACGATCCTGCAGATGTGATGGATGCTTTGTTGGAACGGCCTCGCGGCGGGGCGGCAACACCGCGTGACCCCGCCGCTGCCGCAGTGGCCGAAGGTGTGCGGCAAGACCGTGGACGTGACGCCATGGTGGTTCAGGCGTCGCGCCGTGAGGGCGACTATTTGATTCAACGTGTGGGGCGTGTGGTGTTGACAGGATCGGTCGCGATGGGCACGGTTCTTTTTACCTTTGATGCAGACAGCACCCATGCCGATGAAACCCCCGTGGTGCTAATGCCGTGCAAATTGCGTGAAGAACTTGAAGACGTGATCCGGGATGCCCCGACACCGCAAACCTTTGCGGTGTCGGGGCGCGTTTACGCTTACCGTGGGATTAACCACGTGCTTCCCACGGCGTATCGCACGGTGCCAGTGCGAGACAATTTGGGCGATTGACGTCGTAACCGCTCACAGTATTAAAATCCCAAGGCGAACACGAAGGCCCGAAGGCTCAAAGACACGAAGGAAAGCGAAGTATGAACCGCCAAGGGAGCCAAGAACGCCAAGAAAGGCAGAGGCTGTAAGGACTGTCGGGACTGTCGGGGACTGTTGGGGACTGTTGGGGACTGTTGGGTTAAAGAGACGCTTTCTGAGGGGCGATTCTCAATCGCCTTGACTTGATTTCCTCACGCATGCCAAGACTGAAAAACAACGTTTTTAATTTTCTTTTTTGCCTTCCTTGGCTCCCTCACTTGCCTCCTTGGCGGTTCAATTTCCTTTACGTTATCCACAAGCATCCTCTTGAAAATCAGTAAACAGTTGTTTGTTTTCTT
>JAZGFZ010000349.1:0-3902 GCA_036480015.1 Algisphaera sp.
AAACGCCACCACACTGATCGTCACAATCGACCACGCCAGCGTTCCCTCCCAACGCAACTGCGTGCGACCATGGGCCAAGGCAATGGGGTTTTTCCAAACGGCAAAGGATTCAAAATCCATCAAGACACCTCCTTGGCGCCAACTTTTAACATGATGTCTTCAATGCCTAGCTTGCGCTCCTGAAAACCCACCACGGGTAAACCTTGGTTCACCAACTGTTTGAGCAGCTCGGCCACTTCGTTTGATTCGCCCACAAAACGCACGTTCAAAATCATTCGATCTGCCGTCACTTGCGTCACCCCCGCTTGCTGTTCTACCCCTGCCACAAAATCCATCGCAGGTTCCAGCAAGGCAATGGTGATCTCTCGGCTTGCATCGGCCGATTTTGTCAATTCATCAATGGGGCCGCTGACCACCATTCGCCCTTTTTCCATAATCCCCACCGACGTGCAAAAGCCCGACAGCTCCGTCAAAATATGCGATGAAATGAGCACGGTGTACTTTTCATCACTTAAGCGTCGCAATAAATCACGTAACTCAATGCGTGCCACGGGGTCCAACCCGCTGGCGGGTTCATCCAGCAGCATGACCTTGGGTTTATGCAGCAAGGTTTTGGCCAACACCAACCGCTGGGTCATGCCCCGTGACAACGACCCTGCCATGGCATTGCGCTTTGATTCCAAACTCACCGCGTCAAGCACCTCGCTCACCCGTCGTGTACGGGCATCGCCGGTTAAGCCGTGAGCCCGCGCAAACACATCCAAAAACTCCCACACCTTTAATTCGTCGTACACCGGTGCCAAGTCAGGCATGTAGCCCAATACCGCCCGCGCGGCGGCTGGATCCACCGCCACATCGTGGCCGCCAATGAACACCTCGCCATAGATTGGCTCCAACAACGTGGCCAACACCTTGATGGTGCTTGTTTTTCCTGCACCATTGGGCCCGATGAGCCCATACACCTCGCCTTGGCCAATGCTTAAATCCAACGCATGCACTGCGGTGGTGTCGCCATAGTCCACCCGCAGGTCAGACGTGTGAATCATCGCGCCCGGTGGGGCTGGGGCTGTTGTCATGGTTAAAATGGTAATGCCAATCGGTTTCTCACGCGGCAAGCCGCATCGAACCCAATCAACCCGCAAGCCGTAAAGTAGTGATGGTTTGAGAGCCGATCCATAAGCCCTCATTTGTTCCAAACTTGTTGCTCTTGATTTTCTCCTGCCTTCGCTTTTGCCTGGAGTCGCCACTTTGCTCACCCCTCGATCTTTCGCCCTGACCCTTTTTGTTTTTTCGATCGCCCCTTTGGCCGCGCTTAATAGCCACGCAGCCCCCCCAGCCCCCACCTTTGCGGGCTGGCAGGCCATGCGGGTGGTTGAGCAAAAGGGCCGCCCTTGGCGCATGCGCACCCACGATCTTGATGGGGATGGCGATGACGAAGTGATCGTGGTCAACCTGCGCAATGCCCGGCTCGATTTGTACCACTGGCAAGACTCCCCGGAAGATGGTTCGGCAACCGCCGAACAAAACGCCCAATCAAACAAAGCTCATAAGGTTCTTCCCAACGAGCTTCCCATGGCGCCCGAGTTAAAACGCACCGAAGTCGCCATGCGACAAGCGCCCATTGATGCCGCCGTGGCCGACCTTGATGGCGATGGCGCCGCAGAGATTTACGTTTTGGTAAGCGATCCCAATCGCATTGTGCAACTGCGTTGGAATGCCGAAAAAGAAGAAGGCGGCAAGTGGGCCCCCGATCAAACATGGGATCTTTTGCCCGGCGGTTATGCGGGCAATGGCGATCTTCTCAAAATCGTTCCTGCGCATCACGACGATGCCCCAGCCCAAGCCATGGTGAGCACCCACGATGGCATCCAGCACATCACGCTGAATGAAGACGGTCGCGCGGCATGGCTTAAACCACGCGAAAACCGTGACCGCAACGACTGGTGGTTGATGGATTTGGACCGCGATGGCGATGATGATTTGGTGGAGTGGACCGGCGAGACCCCTCAAACCTTGCGTTGGTGGCCCCGCGCCGAAGACGGATCGTTTAAACCCGCCCAACCTTTGCACAACCGCATGGTCGCTGCGGTGGTGCCCTTGGAGCATGAACTGTTGGTGCTTGAGTCGTCTCCTCCCGGCTTGGTGCGCCGCTACCAATTGGGCGAGGGCAAGGCCGATGCCTTTGGCAAACGTGAACTTTTGCCACTGCCCGGCGGAGCCGATGCCCGATGGGTGATTGACCGTGGACACGACATGCCCGTGTTGGTGGCGGTGGACAAAGACACACCGCGCCTGCTGACTTTTTCTCATGATGCGACGACCGGTTGGTCGGCCGGTCCTGATTTCGCCACGTTGGGCAAATTACACGCCGTGGCCGCAGCCCCTGCTGGCGGGCTGTTGTTATGGCCCACGGATAGCGGCGATCTTTACATCACGCATTACAAAGAGGGTCGGTACGATTTTCCCAAACGCATGCATTTGGGATCACCCCAAGAAAAAGAATCACCTGCCCCCGCTGACGATATCCCCACCAACGATGCCCCCGCCGACGAAGCCTCCGCTGAAACATCAAATCAAGCCGCCGACAAAAAAGAATCCAGCGACGAAATACCTGAGCAAAAAATAGTGGGACTCGGCCGCGCTGGCGATACCGTGTGGTGCATTCAAAGCTCAGGCGACGATCTGTTGCTTCACCAGTGGCTGCCCACTCATTCACCCGACGCACCTCCGCAAATCACCCGATACCCCGGCGCTGCGGGCAAAGCCGATGCCGCACGCTGGATGGGCGATGCAGGACTTTTAGTCAACGACAAATTCGCCCGAAGCTTGCGGCATGTCACCCTCGACGGCGAAACCGCAACCAGCAGCAGCCCTTCACAACTGGCCAAAGCCTCGTTAAACGACTATCGATTGATCGCAGAGGGAAAAAACCTGCGGCCTGCCCGCTTAAGCCATGGCGTGCTGCAATGGCTCGGTAACAACCTCGAAGCCAACGAACAAGTCATGCTGCCGGGTTCTCGCGGCTTGGCTGATTTAATCATGACCTCTTCCACCACCGCCTTGGCCTTGCAAAGTGGGGGTGAAGCATTGCACAACCTTGAAGCCGACGACGCGGGCGTGCTACGTGTGGTTCAAACCCGACGCATTCACGATGGTCGGCAACTCCATCTCGATCCCAACCTCGGTCTTTTGTTGACCACTGGCCGGGGGGTCGAACAACTTAGCGAAGGCCAACCCCTTGAGCTTAAAGTGGTTCAAAGTGTCGATGCCCGCGATGGTCGCCCCGCGTCGTCGCGTAATGCCACCGTGCATCGCATCGCTTCTTTGGATCTCACAGGCGATGGGCATGCTGAAGCCCTTTTGGCCGACGACATCAACCATGAATTGATCGCCTTGCAACGCCCCCGTGATGACAGCACCGACTACACCCCCTTGTTGGCCTGGCAAACGTTTGAAAATCAAGCTTACCCCTATGGTGGCAACCACGAAGAAGCCGACGCCGAACCACGCGAAGTGGTCGCGCTTGATTTAGACGGCGATGGCCAACGTGATTTGGTGATGCTTTCGCAAGATCGCATCATCTTTTATTTGGCCAATCAACCCGCCGCTGATCTGCCAGTGCGTCCATAACGAAAACAAATTAACGCTCTTCATTTAAAAAAACAAAGAACTTCCTCATGCAAACCCCCACGCTGCCCCTTTGCGTCATCACCTTGGCAATTAACTTGTTTGCCCAAGGAACGTACGCCCAAGACAACGCCCCCACCCTGCCCCCGGCATCACCATCACAACCGGCGCCGCCTTCTGATGCGCCCGCGCCCCATCTCCCCGTCAATCCCACAGAAGAAGTCGCCGTCCCCAACGCTCCGCAGATTGCCCCCCAAGACACAAGACAAGACGCG
>JAZGFZ010000350.1:0-3148 GCA_036480015.1 Algisphaera sp.
CCTTCACGGTGATGGCCCCGCCTGCATCGGGCGATCATTGCGACAAAATCACTTGAAAGTCGGCCGCCTTGCCCAACGCCGCGACCAAATAACCGTCGGCGTTTAACCATGCATCAAGGGCTGGCAAAGGAAGCCCCTCCACGTTCAGGTCTGCGGTCCACGGGGTGTCGGGGGCTCTCGTTCCTGTGACATGCCCCACCACGATGCCCATGGCATCGCCAATCGCCAAGGTGGCGTCGATTTCCCCTGACAGTTCATCCTCGACCGACACCTGCCCAGTTGCAATGGTAAAGGTCAATGGTTCACGCAAGGCTTCACGCCACACCACGCTTGCTTCTTTCAAATTAACCGTGGCCCGCAGCGTTTTGGGCAATCCCAAGGCCGCGTCTTCTGTTTCAGTGCCGCCCGTTGTTTCTGGCGTCTTCTTTGCATTGGCCCCCTCTGCCCATGCCAAAGCGTGTTCTAAGTTCGTGCGGCCATCGGCCTCTCGCTGCAAATCCAGCGAAAGGCCCGCCACCTCCACCACCCCAAACTCTCTTTGACCGCGTGCCAAGCCCCACAAGCCCACCCCGGGCACATGCAACTCTTTGAGTGTGAGCACCACGCCCCCGACGGGGTCGCGCAACGTCACCCCTTGCAACCGCTGGCCGCCCCACCACCCTGTGCTTAATTCCGAAATCTCGACTGTTCCAGGAATGCGCGTGTTGATCTGACCCACAGCAAACCGCCGCCCCGGCCCCGTGCCCACCAACGTAGGTAGCAATGCGACCAAAACCAAAATCAGCAAAAGCACCGCCAGCCCAACCCCAAGCAACACAAACCACCCACGTCGACCGCGCAGGCTGGATTTAGGCTTTGCGATTCCCTCACGCATTATTTCACTGTCGTCGATCATGCCCCAATTATAGAGTTTGAGGTTCCCCGCCCCCAACGGGCGCGGGCTTTTGCGTTTCTTTGCGCCTTGGACAACTCTCCGGCGAGGCAAATCGCCGTTTTGAAATTCAGAAACAAGAACAACCTGAATACAGATCGGCCGACATCAAAACACAAAGCGATTTCCTCCCGCTTTCCTTCGTGCCTTTGAGCTTTCGTCCCTTCGTGTTTGCCTTGAACTTTTAAAACGCGAACGGCCACTTGGTCTTTGGCCACTCAAATCACCCTTACAAACACTCCACCGCCAACGAAGCCAATTCGCTTCGTTCGCTTCGTGTCAAGGTCACATGTCCCACTTGCGGCGCCCCTTTAAGTCGTTCGATCAAGTACGACATACCGTTGCTCGACGCATCCAAATAAGGGTTGTCGATTTGCCCAACATCACCCGTGAGTACAATTTTGGTGCCTTCCCCCACGCGGCTCACAATGGTTTTTACCTCGTGAGGCGTAAGATTTTGCGCTTCATCCACAATCATGAATTGATTGGGAATCGAGCGACCGCGAATATAGGTCAAAGGCTCCAAAACCAATTGGCCACCCGCCATCAGGTCTTGAATATGCTGATCGGCGGATTTACTATCGACCTGCTGACTGCTCGCATTGCGATTGCTCAGCAAATACTCCAAGTTGTCGAAAATCGGCTGCATCCACGCCGATAGCTTTTCATCTTTGTCGCCTGGCAAATACCCAATGTCTCGCCCCATGGGCATAATCGGCCGCGCCACCAACAGTTTGCCGTAGCTTTTTTCCATGAAGACCTTGGCCATGCCCGCCGCAATGGCCAGCAGTGTTTTGCCTGTACCAGCGGTGCCCAGCAGGCTCACCAATTTAACGTCATCATCCAAAAGCAAATCCATGGCCATGGTTTGCTGCACATTGCGCGACACAATGCCATAGGTCGGCTTACGCTGCGGATGAATTGGGATCAAATGATCGGTGTCGCTCAATCGACGTGCCAAAGCCGTGTGCGACACATCATCGCGTCCTCGCAATTGCACAAATTGATTGGGTTCAATCACCACCGGCGCGGCATCTGGCTGCCCAATATCCACGGCGGCTTGGGTCACATCGGCCACCAATTCTGCCAGTCGAATTTGCTTTTCGTCATACATTCGATTGATCAAAGCGCACGACAGCTCCAATTCCTCAAAACCGCGGTACAGGCGATCGCTATCCACTTTTTGAGCTTCAAAGTCTTCTGTGGGCACCCCCAAAGCATCTGACTTCAATCGCACATTGATGTCTTTGGTAATCATCACCACCGGCTTGTCTGCTTGCTGCAAACCCCAGGCCACCGCAATAATGCGGTTGTCGGGCGCGTCTTCATGCAATGCGTCAGGCCGCTGGGGATTGGCGAATACCACACGAATCGTCCCGCCGTGGTCATTCCATTCGACGCCTTCGCTTAACGTTCCTTTTTTACGTAGTCCATCCAATTGCCGAATAACTTCGCGACAATTACGTCCCACGTCATCACTGTTTTTCTTGAACTTGTCCAGTTCTTCCAACACCGTAAACGGAATGATGACATGATTGTCATCAAACATGTGCAAGGCCCCCGGATTGTGCAAAAGCACATTGGTGTCCAACACAAAATATTTGGGGTTACTTTTCATGCGAATTCCATCAACCGCCGAACAATGCATCAAGGCTGACTCGCTTTGGCACTCGGGTCGCTTTCATCGCTGCCCATGGTGGTGGCAGCGACCTGCCGCGATTCTGCCGTTCGCGCACGATTGATGGCACTCAAATAAGCCAACGCTGCAGCCTCAATCACGTCGGTCGACACCCCGCGCCCACGCACGGTGTTTCCATGATGATTCAACCGCACTGCAGCTTCCCCTTGGGCATCTTTGCCGCCGGTCACCGCCCGCGTGCGATAGTCTTCCAATGTCACATCCACCTTGGTGATGCGCTGAATGGCTGAAAAAATCGCGTCCAACGGCCCTTCTCCTGTGGCTGCGTCGGTCACGCTTTTACCCTCCGAATCACGAATCACCACCGTGGCGGTTGCCGTGACGTGGGTGCCGCTGGTGATCTGAAAATTCTCCAACACAAACAAATCGCGGTGGGCGTCCATCGTTTGATCCAAAATCGATTCGAGGTCTTCGTCGTACACCTCTTTTTTCTTGTCGGCCAATGTTTTAAAGTCGTCATACACCCGCTGCAAGGTGGCGTCATCCACGGTGTAACCCAGCTCAATCAACCGATCGGC
>JAZGFZ010000351.1:0-9467 GCA_036480015.1 Algisphaera sp.
CTTTCGGATTCAGCCCACCGCGGACGGTGCCCGCGCCGTTTGCCCAAAAGGCTTGCCCCAAGATTAAGGGTAACCATTCACGCTTTTTTATTGCTGTGTATGTGGCATTGTTCACACGTAACAGTCAAGACAAAACACGATGTCGCGAAGAAAATCCGTAAACGATTGCTCGCCCTCCGTCATCCCCGCGCAGGCGGGGATCCAGCATTGATTCTCACACACAAGCCAAAGTGCCAAAGTGCTCGTGTTTGCTTCTCTGCCTTCCTTGACGCTTTGGCGCTAAATACCTTGACCACCAAACATGCCGTGGGCACCAGCCTCTATTGCCATTCAAATTCCCAAAACACAAAATCCCCCGAAAAAGAAGCCTACCCCCCACCATCACACTTCCATCAGCGTGCGAGCCTAGATTCCCGCCTGCGCGGGAATGACGGAGGGCATGGCGGCCGAAAATATGCGAACGGTTACGATTAAGGCTTGACGGTTCACTAGCGATGCGCATCGCGCATCACTTTTTCAACATAAGCCCGTGTTTGCGGCCCGCCATACTTCGCCACAAGATCCGCCGACGACAACTCGGGGCTCGCATTCATCGCTCGGCGAATGGCCGTGGGCCCCATGTGATACGCCGCCACCGCCAACATTGAATCGTTGTCAAAACGCTTCATCAAATATGCCAAATACGTTGTGCCCACCTGCACGTTGTAACGGGGGTCAAACAAATCACCCGCCGTCATGTCACGATTGCGAGCCAACACGTCTTTCTCTGTGATCGCCGTAATCTGCATCAAGCCCCTCGCCTGCTTGCCCGACACCGCCGCCGCATCACCGCCACTTTCGTGGGTCACCACCGATCGCACCAACTGTTCATCCAACCCCACCGCAGAAGCGTGCTGGGCAATCAGCGCATCATGCCCCCCCACCCGGTGAGGAGACCCACCGCCCGACCCAAACCCAAGCCACAGCACCACCGCTGCGACAAGTGCCGCAGCGCCTTTTCGCCAGCGCGGCGACACCTTCGCCCAGCGGGTCTTCAGCCCACGGCCCAGCCGTTTTCCTGTTTGTGCCCAAGTCAGTGTCTCACGCATAAGCACCATGCTACACATGCCCGTTAAACTTAACCCATGACCCAAGCCCCCCCACCCACGCCTCGCCCCGCATCCAACCCAGCCCCCAATCCCGGCCCGCGCCGTTCCGTTGTCGGTTCCACGGTGCGCGGCACCCGCTCGGTCATCATGCTCGCCTTCATCGGTGGGCTCACCTACATGGGCTATCAACTGCTTCGTAACCGCATCGCCGCCGAGGTTTACGAAGAACGCCTCATCGAAACCACCCAAGAGCTCAATCAACTCGCCCAGCAATACAACAAAGCCGTCACCCTCACCGCCGTCACCGAACTTGAAGTGGGCGAAAACGACCTCTGCGTCAACGTGCGCACCGCCGACGGCGAAGTCGATCGCCACCCCATCAGCGACATCAACCTCGCCAACGATATCTACATCGACTACGTGGTCAAAGACAGCCGCCTGCTCATTCGTCGCGTGTTCGACTCCACCCGCGCTCCCGACGATGCCCGCGCGATTGACTCTGAACTGCTCGCCATCGACTGGAACGACCCCGCCGTCAGTCACGGCCAAGCCATCTACCGCAAACTCTCACCCGGCCGCTGGATCGTCGCCGCTTCAGGCTCGGGCGCTCTCACCTTGGCCAAAGTTGAAACCGACGTCGAAGTCAAACTCATGCCCGCCCCCAAAGTAAGCGCCTTTTCCCCCGTCGAAGAAACCGCCAAAGAAATTCAGTCCATCGGCCCCACCGAAGTCATCGGCCGGTTGTTTGGCTCCGACGAAAAATAACGCCTAGGCAATTCTGCCTAGGTATTGGCTCTATACGGGTAAATCCCTCCAAATTCAGCGCGGCGCCTCACGTCAAACGACGTATGGTCTGTAATGGAGAATACCGTGCGGCAAAGAACCGCCCTCCTGTTTCTGACCTCATATCCCACTCTGTTTTTTTAAAGGAGATTTCAATGCCCCGTGCTTTTACCGCCACCCTGTGCACTGCCCTGTTCACCCTGCTCGCCCCATCGGATTTTGCCTCCGCAGGCATCCTTTCTGGCGTGCCGTCTCTCTCCAACCCCATCGTGAATCCTGCCAACGGGCACACCTACACCCTGCTCGCCGCATCTTCATGGACCGAAGCGCAGGCCGAAGCTGAGTCTTGGGGAAGCAACTTGGCCACCGTCAACGATCAAGCTGAAAACGATTGGATCGTGAACACCTTCGGCAACTTCAACAACATCGATCGGAATCTTTGGATCGGCCTAAGCGATGCAACTTCCGAAGGCACTTTTACTTGGGCTGACGGCAGCCCCGTAGGCTTCACCCACTGGGCGGCGGGCGATCCCAACGGCTTGCCCGGCGCCTCAAACATCGAAGAAGACTTTGTCTTCATGTGGAAAGCCAATGTCCAAAATCTTCCCAGCTCTCGCCTTGTGGGCACGTGGAATGACACCAACAACATGGCAGATTTGCCCACAGGTGATGCCGACTTAATCACCGGCGTATTCGGCGTCGTCGAAACGGTTCCTGAACCCACCAGCGTGGCCTTAGTCGCTTGCGGCGGCCTTATGCTCATCCGACGGCGGCGCTAACGAATAATCGCCCCCTCTACTCATCCACTTCGCGGGCAAATGGAATCTTCCAAATGCCCCAACTCTTGCCCCGGTTACTCAAAAAGTAAATCGCATCGGCCTCAGGTGTTGCCATGGGATAGCGATCGGCACTGCCGTTGCTCGTGAGCTGCCGCCCCAAATCACCATCAACATTAATCACCCACAAGTCGGCATTGTGCCGCCCTGTGGCATCCACGCCGTTCATCGAGCTAAACAAAATATTTTCGCCATCGGGCGTCCACGATGGATCGCGAAACGGGATGATCTGCTCCACCCCTGCCGCCAAGTTGGCGTCGTACAACCGGCGTTCCACCTCACTCAACGACGCGCGATATTGCGTGCGAATTTGCGCGGCCCCATGCGTCAATTGCGTGGGCGTGCTGCCATCGGTTCCAATCACCCACAGGTTGCCATCCAGTGCGATATACGCAATGTGCCCCCCGTCGGGTGAAATCGCAGGCGATCGCCCCGGCGTGATCGACGTGGGAAACTCATTGGGGCCATGCACCGTCCACAAATTGCTGCTTAAAACACGCCCCGTGCCCGGCGCCAAATTCAAGGCCGTAAACGCCACCGTGCCATCGGCCGCCTGCGTGGGATTAAGCACCATGCCATCACGGTGATTCACATAAATGTCACTAATGCCCGACCGACCGCCGGCTTTAATTCTCAAAATATCCAAAAGCCCCGCCCGCCGACGGTTGCTGCTAAACAAAAGGTTCTTGCCATCAGGCGTAAAGCTGGGGTATAGATCGCGAAAATCTTCGGTCGTGATGTGCTGAATGCCCCCTCCTTGAATGTTGATGCCCCGCAGGTTGGCGCCCTTAAGCAAATACACCGACGGCGGATTCACCGCAGGCGACGCATCGCCCTTGACCTGCCCCAATGTTTCAATGGAAGGCAAATTCACTGCCGCATTCACGTCGGCCGGCGGCTTTTCGTACACCGCCTCGGCATACACCAACCGATCGCCATCGGGCGAAAGGGTCAAGCCTTGAATGCCGCGGTTTTCACCAAAATCAACCACCAACGAAGGCACCGTGCCGCCCGACTCGGCAATGTCTTCATACGCCCGCACCTTGGTGGCCACCCCCACCCACTGGCCCTGCGGATCCAACGTCACCTCAAAAGCTGGAATGCTTTGGTAAGGCCGCTCATGCAACGTCAGCGCCAAGGTGCGCGTCGATTTATTCGCCACAGGCAACTGCCCATAACGACCCTCGGTCAGTTCCGCCCGCTGCGATTCATACACCTCGGCCTGCTCAGGCGTGGGCGTCACCACAATGCGATAGCGCGTCGTCCCCTCCTTGGGGAACTTTAAATCGGCCCGCAATGGCGACATTCCCGCCTTCACCGTCTTGCCCCGCGCATCAATCACCACCACCCCCGCCCCCGAAGGCCGCGTTTCAATCAGCAGCTTGCTCGCACAGCCGCCCAACACCAAAAGCACAGCCGCCAACAACGCCAGCGCCGTCAACACCCGATGCGTACGCGGCAGTGGCCCTGCTGAGTTGGAGCGAGAACCCGAATGAGATGCGTGGTCTGCGATCATGGCGTGAGGTCCGAAAAAAGGCCTTGAACTATCTATCTATGACAAGCATAAGAGCGAACACCGCTCCGCCGCCACGTCATCGATCACCATCGTTCAAAAAGGCTTCAAATCGCCATCGAAAAGGGCACTGGGCCATTATCGGAGGTCTGTCACTAAGAAATGAAGGGGCTGGGGGATTGAGGGGTTGAGCGGACAAGCTAAGAAATGATCAGGTTTCATCTCCTGCCTTTCTTGGCGTCTTGGCGTCTTGGCGTCTTGGCGTAAAGCTTCTCCACGATGCCTCCTCGCTCAAAACGATAAACCCCCAATGTCCGGGCGAACCGCCTGTTCTTCTCATTCGCCTGGGATATAAGAAATCACGCCATCCCACGGACTGCTTGCCGTGGCGTAAAGCTTTTTCGAGATGCGCCCTGCGCCATAACTCAACCGACCTGCCGCCAGTGCATGCCGCATGGCATGGGCCATGGCCACCGGTTTTTTGGCATGGGCGATGCCCGTGTTCAGCAGCACGCCATCGGCGCCCAACTCCATCGCCACCGTCACATCCGACGCCGTGCCCACACCCGCATCCAAAATCACGGGATAGTCCGGATCGCCGTCTTTCAAAGACTCCAAAATAATCGCAATCGCATTGGGGTTCAGCACCCCTTGGCCGCTTCCAATCGGCGAACCCGCGGGCATCACACTCGCCGCCCCCGCCTCTTTCAACTTCATGGCCATCACCGGGTCATCGCTGGTGTAACACAGCACCGTGAACCCCTCGGCCACCAAGGTTTTCGTGGCCTCCAACGTGCCCACCGGATCGGGCAAAAGTGTTTTCTTGTCGTTTAATACTTCTAACTTCACCCAGTCTTTGCCCGGGTTGTCGAGTTGATCCAAAATCTCACGCCCCAACCGAGCCACCCGCACCGCATCGTCGGCCGTAAAACAACCCGCCGTGTTGGGCAAAATGGTGTACCGCTGGGTGTCTAAATAATCCAACAGCGACTTGCCCTGAGCATCAATCAACCGCTCACGCCGCACCGCCACCGTCACCGCACTGCACCCCGACGCATCAAGCGCCTCCTGCATTTGCTCATAGTTCGCATACTTGCCCGTGCCCACAATCAAGCGAGATCCAAGCGTGTGAGCGCCAATCACCAGCGGCTCTTCAGCAGGTGATTCAGCAGATGATTTAGACGATTCAACATTCGGGGAGCTTGCGTTCATCGCGGTATGATACCGCCCCACACGTTTGCGCAGCGGCTTCGTAGCCAATCAAATACCAACAGCCCCTTGCCGCGACCACGCTTTCCATGAACAACGCCGCCCTTCAATTCCTCGGCAACTTTTTGCGACACCCCCGGCAAGTCGGTGCCGTGCTGCCCAGCTCCCAAGCCCTCGCCCAAGCCATGGTCGCCGGGTTAAACCTCGGGCCAGAACAATCACTCGTTGAGTTTGGCCCAGGCACCGGCGCATTCACCCAAGCCATTCTCGATCACCTGCCCAACCCCGCCAACTACCTGGGCATCGAGCTCAACGCCCAATTCATCGCCCGCCTGCGTCAACGCTTCCCCGCTGCATCCTTCGCCCAAGGCTCCGCCGAAGACGCCCTGACATTGCATCAAAAACACAATTTGCCAACCGCGAAGGCCGTGGTGTGCGGCCTGCCCTTTGCAAGCCTGCCCGAAGCCGTACAAGACGGCGTCACACGCAGCCTCGACACCCTGCTCGAAAACGGTGGCGAGTTTCGCACGTTTCAATATGTCCACGCCTACCACTTCCCCACCGCCAAAAAGTTTCGCCAGCGCATGGACACCCTCTTCGGCCCCAGCCACCGCAGCCCCGCCATCAAAATGAACATGCCCCCCGCCTATGTCGTGAGTTGGAAGCGGTAACGCCGCGATAACATCAAGGCAGAATACGATGACACGAAGAAAATTTAACCGCCAAGGGGACAAGTAAGGCAGCCAAGGAAGGCAGGGAGGGGCAAAAGAAAAAACAGGCGAATCTTCTTGCGGCCTTTCCTTTGCGTCTTGGCGCCTTTGCGTGAGATAAACGTTCAAAAACAACAACGTATCTTCGTGTTTGCCTTGGGGCTTTAAATCTGTAGCCGTTCACCGTATTAAAATCCCAAGGCGAACACGAAGGCCCGAAGGCTCAAAGACACGAAGGAAGGCAGGGACTGTCGGGACTGCCGGGGACTGTTGGGACTGTCGGGTTAAAGAGACGCTTTCTGAAGGGCGATTCTCAATCGCCTTGGCTTAACTTCCTCACGCATACCAAGGCTGAAAAACAACGTTTTTAATTTTCTTTTTTGTCTTCCTTGGCTCCCTCACTTGTCCCCTTGGCGGTTCAATTTCCTTTACGTTACCCACAAGCATCCTTTTGAAAACCAGCAAACAGTTGTTTGTTTTCTTCGTGCTTTGTGCCTTCGTCACTTCGTGTTCTGCTTTGAGGTTTTTCGACGTAGGCATTGGCTTCAAGGAGGGTGGTCAAAAACCCGTGAATGGATACTTAAATCTGCGACCGCCCCCCCCAACGGCCAACGACTCTCTTATTGCATCTCTTCTAAACCCACCGCCACCATTTGCATAAAAGCCGCCCGCTCACCCAGCTCTACGCCAGCACATACCAAGTCCCTCGCCCCGCCCCCTGCTTGGCAAGTTGCCCGTCTTCAGTCAGCCTTCGCACATGATCCTTGATCGTGTTGCGGTTGCCACCCGTCGCGCGGACCAATTCCGCAATCGACGCTCGACCGTGGTCTTTAACAAAGGCCAAAACTTTAACGGACAAGTCAGGCAAATTGCGAATGACGAGACGTTCTTGCTCGACTTTCTTTTCGAGTCGAAGTTTTTGTTTTTGAAGCGAACGAAGGAAGAACAACATCCAAGGCTGCCAGTTGGGCTGCTCGCTACGAATCGTTCCTTGAGTCTGGCGGAGGGCAAGATAGTACGGTTCTTTGTTCTGCTCGATGACGCTTTCGATAGAACTGTAGGGCACGTAGTCGTACCCCGCTTTGAGTAAAAGCAGCGTTGTCATCACCCGCGAAAGCCGACCATTGCCATCCTGAAACGGATGTATCTCCAAAAACACGACAACAAACACCGCGATGATCAGCAACGGATGAACCACCCCACGCTCGGTTTCATCGCGGTACCAGTCAACAAGCTCGGCCATAAGCCGCGGTGTATCAAAAGGCGTCGCCGTCTCAAAAACAGTGCCAAGACTTTGCCCCTCGGCGTTGTAAGCCTCGACACTGTTGGCCCCCGTTTTGTACGCCCCACGATGCCGGTCGTCTTTGATGCTATGAACCAACAGGTCGCGATGGAACTGCTTGATGATGTTCTCAGTAACCCTGATGTCGGCATAGGACGCGAAGACAGTTTCCATGACCTGGGCATATCCAGCCACCTCCTGCTCGTCGCGCGTCTCAAAAAAGCCCAGCTCAAGATTGCCCAGCAGCTTCTCGACCTCACGATCCGTCAGCTTGCTGCCCTCGATCCGGGTGGACGACCCAATGCTCTCAATGGTGGCGACGCGGCGGAGTTGCGCCAAGCGTTCGGGCGCAAGCCTCCCCAAAGCAGACCAAGCCCCCTTGAACTCATCGATCTCAGCAATAAGCTTGAGAATGGCGTTGGTAATGTTCAAAGTGTCGGTGTTAAGCACGAAACCTCCATTTAAACATCCGTTTCCATCCAATAGTATGCCTTTCTTTTCGGAAGAACACAACCCCAAACCCATCCAATTACCTCCAATTGCAATCGCCAAAGGCAATCGCATCGATTTTGCCCCGCGAACTATTGCCCCCCCTACTCCACCGCCGCGTGCCCCGCAGCCCTCCACGCGGCGAAGCCGCCGGCTAGGTCGCGGAGTTGGGTGAAGCCTAGGTCTTCCATGATTTTTAGGGCGTCTGACGCTCGGCCGTTTTTGAAATTGCCTGCGCAGTGAACGATGTAGGTTTTTTCACGATCGAGCTTGGCGACTTTGCTGGCAAAATCGCTGTCTGAAATGTTGATATGGAGCGCGTCTTGAATGTGGCCAGCGGCATATTCTTCGGGGGTTCGAACATCGAGCACCACGACGGTTTCTTTTTGCGTGACCCATTTGCTGGCTGCATTTGCACTGATTTTTTCAACAATGGACGTGCGTGGGGTGTTTTGTGCGTCGCAGGCGGTCAATGCTAAAACCAAGACCATTAGGGCAATGCGGTTGATGTGATTCATGGTTTTGTCCTTTGTTGATGAAAACGCGCCCGTGTTGTGGGGCGCGGGGTGTTTGTGACGCGGGCGGTTTTTAAGTGGCAACTTGTTTAACCGCCGACGATCAACCGCCGCCGACGAGGGTGACCAGCTCGAGGGTGTCGCCTTCGTTGAGTGTGGTTTGGTCGTGTTGGCGCTTGGGGATGATTTGCTGGTTGACCTCGACCGCCACGACTTGCCCGGCAAGGCCGAGGGCTTCGAGGAGTGTGTCGACGCGGTCGGCATCGATTTCGCGGGTTTCACCGTTGATATGAAGTTTCATGATGCTCATGAGTCTAATGCACCGTCAAAGCCTTGATCTTGAGGGCAAGCCTTCTGGGCAAACGGCGTGGGCTTCGCTTGCGGTGGGCACCGCACGGGGAAGATGAGGGCCGGGAATACCCCGAAAAGTGGGACTGTAGTATTCTGCAGTAATGAGCAGCCCATCCTCAAACACTGCCGCCGATTCGACGACCAATGCCAACATGGCCGAACCGACCACCAGTCGGGTTTATGACCTGTGGGCCCGGTTTTACGACGGCACGTTTGGGCGACTGGTTCACAAGCGACAAGCTCGGGCGCTCATGGAGTTGCGCCACGCTCCGGGGGAGCGGGTGTTGGATTTGGGCTGCGGCACGGGCATGACCTTGCATCAATACCCTGATTCCATGCGGGTGGTGGGCATGGATTTGTCGCCCGGCATGCTGGCCAAGGCGGCCGAAAAAGTAGATGAACACGAAATGAACCATGTGCAGCTCATTTTGGGCAATGCACTGGAAACCCCTTTTGCCGACGGCAGCTTCGACCACATTGTCATTAGTCACACCATTAGCGTGGTGAGCGAACCCAACAAGTTGCTGCATGAGGCCAAGCGACTGGTGAAACCCGATGGCAAAATCATTGTGCTCAACCATTTTCGGTCGAGCAAACCTTTGGTGGGCTGGTTTGAACGGGTGGCGAATCCTCTTTTTGTGAAAATTGGCTGGCGCAGCGACCTCACGCTCGAAGAATGCCTCGATGGCGT